>NZ_JBEKVH010000001.1:0-66403 GCF_049514155.1 Roseiarcus sp.
AAGGAACAGCGATGGCAACGCAGCTTGCGCAACGCGAACTTGAGCTGATCGACGCCTATTGGCGCGCCGCCAACTACTTGTCGATCGGACAGATCTACCTCTTCGACAATCCGATGCTGCGCGAACCGCTGGTCAAGGAGCACATCAAGCCGCGTCTGCTGGGCCACTGGGGCACGACGCCAGGCCTGAACTTCATCTACGCCCACCTCAATCGCCTGATCAAAGCGCTCGACCTCGAAGTCATGTTCGTCACCGGACCCGGCCACGGCGGCCCGGCGCTCGTCGCCAACGCCTATCTCGAGCAGACCTACAGCGAGGTCTATCCCAACATCTCATTCGACGAAGTCGGGATGAAGCGGCTGTTCAAGCAGTTCTCGTTCCCCGGCGGCATTCCCAGTCACGTCGCGCCGGAAACGCCCGGCTCGATCCACGAGGGCGGCGAGCTCGGCTACGCGCTGTCGCACGCCTATGGCGCGGCGTTCGACAATCCGAGCCTGATCGTCGCTTGCGTCGTCGGCGACGGCGAGGCGGAGACCGGCCCGGCCGCGACCGGCTGGCACTCGAACAAATTCCTCAACCCGAAGACCGACGGCGCGGTGCTGCCGATCCTGCACCTCAACGGCTACAAGATCGCCAACCCGACCGTGCTCGCCCGCATCCCGCATGACGAACTCGACCAGCTCATGCGCGGCTACGGCTACGCGCCGCGCTACGTCGAGGGCGACGACCCGATGACGATGCACGCGCTGATGGCGGTGACGCTCGAACAGGCGATCGCCGACATCGACGCGATCCAGCAGGCGGCGCGCAACGGCGAAACCTCCGCCCGCCCCGCCTGGCCAATGATCGTGCTGCGCTCGCCCAAGGGCTGGACATGCCCGAAGGAGATCGACGGCAAGCGCACCGAGGGCTCATGGCGCGCCCACCAGGTGCCGATGAGCGAGATGTACGAGAACCCGGAGCACGTGCGCATTCTCGAGCAATGGATGAAGAGCTACCGGCCGCAAGAGCTGTTCGACGAAGCCGGGCGCCTCAGGCCCGAGCTCGCCGAACTTGCGCCGAAGGGAACGCGCCGCATGGGCGCCAACCCGCACGCCAACGGCGGCGCGTTACTGCGCGATCTCAAATTGCCCGATTTCCGCGACTTCGCCGTCGCCACGCCGACGCCAGGAGCGGCGAACGCCGAGGCGACGCGCGAGATGGGCCGCTTCCTCGCCGAGGTCATGCGGCTCAATCTCGACCAGCGCAACTTCCGGCTCGTCAGCCCCGACGAGAGCAACTCCAACCGCTGGCAAGACGTGCTGACGGTGACGAACCGCGCCTGGGACGCGGAAACCCTGCCCTACGACGACCATCTCGCGCCCGACGGGCGGGTGATGGAAATGCTCAGCGAGCATCAGTGCCAGGGCTGGCTCGAAGGCTATCTGCTGACCGGGCGGCACGGCTTCTTTTCGTGCTACGAAGCGTTCATCCACATCATTGATTCGATGTTCAACCAGCACGCCAAGTGGCTGAAGGTTTGCAACGAAATCGGTTGGCGGCGGCCGATCGCCTCGCTCAACTATCTCTTGTCGAGCCTCGTCTGGCGTCAGGACCACAATGGCTTCAGCCACCAGGACCCCGGCTTCATCGACCACGTCGTTAACAAGAAGGCCGAAGTGGTGCGCGTCTATTTGCCGCCGGACGCCAATTGCCTGCTGTCGGTCACGGACCATTGCCTGAGAAGTCGCAACTACGTCAACGTCGTCGTCGCCGGCAAGCAGCCGGCCCCGGTGTGGCTGACCATGGATCAGGCGATCAAGCACTGCGCCTTCGGGCTCGGCATTTGGGAATGGGCAAGCAACGACAAGGGCGGCGAGCCCGACGTCGTGATGGCCTGCTGCGGCGACGTGCCGACGATGGAGACGCTGGCGGCGGTCGATTTCCTGCGAAAGCGCCTGCCGGAGGTGAAGATCCGCGTCATCAACATCGTCGACCTGATGAAGCTGCAGCCGCCGAGCGAGCATCCGCACGGACTGGCGGACGCCGACTTCGACGCACTATTCACTGTCGACAAGCCAATCATCTTCGCCTTCCACGGCTACCCGTGGCTGATCCATCGTCTGACCTACCGACGCCACGGCCACGCCAACCTGCATGCGCGCGGCTACAAGGAGGAAGGGACGACGACGACGCCGTTCGACATGTGCGTCATGAACGATATCGACCGCTTCCACCTGGCCAATGACGTCATCGACCGCGTGCCCGGCCTCGCCGCGCGCTGCGCTTACATCAAGCAGGAGATCCGCGACGCGCTGGTCGACCACCGCGAATACATTCGCATCCACGGCGACGACATGCTGGAGATCAAGGGCTGGACGTGGGGCGCGACCCAGGGCGCGGTCCACGTGAGCTCGACCGAAGCCGACAACGTCTGACTCGGCGATCGCGGCCGCGCGCTGCGGACCGGCGCGCGGCCGCCTCGGTCAAAGGACGAACGGGATGAACATCTTCGACGTTTTCATGTAGGCGGCGTAGGCTGCGCCGAACGTCGCGAGCATATCCTGCTCTTCCGCTTTGGCGGTCATGTAGACGGCGACGACGACGATCGCGAACACGACGATCGCCGGCCAGTAGGTCGGCTGCTTCAGGGCGACGCCGGTCGCGAGCAGAAACAGCGACGCGTACATCGGATGGCGGATGTAGCGATAGACATTGTCCGTCACCAGCACGGTCGTGTATTCGAAATGTCCCTGCGGCCTGCCGCGGCTCCTCAGCAGCCCAAAGCCGGCGATCGCCAGATAGATCGACAGAGCGAGCGCAATCCACGAAACGATCTGGACTGTCGAGCCCGGCGCGTTGAACCACGCCTTGTCGTTCATCAACACCAGCGCGAGGATCCCCTCGAACACGACGAACCGATACGGGCCTTGCCGCCGTGGGTTGACGATCGCGTACCGCCAACTGAAATAGGCGAATGCGATCGTTCCCAGAAAAAATATGAAGATCGCCACGCTGCGCCTCCTCCGGGCGCGGCGCCTCCGCGTCGGCGCGAAGACGGATTCGCCGCCCTCAGGCGATGATATCGGGGGTCAGCGCGTCTTCGAGTTGCGTCAATCGGTCGCGCAGCAGCAATTTGCGCTTCTTGAGCCGCTGCAACTGGAGCTGATCGGCCTGGCCGGCCAGAAGCAGCGCCGCGATCGCGGCGTCGAGATCGCGATGCTCTTCGCGCAACCGCTCCAGTTGAATCGACAGCGCGGCGCGCTCTTCCTCGCTCATTTCGCTATGCGCCATGCCGCATTTGGCCCGAATCGCGCCTGCTAAAGCGGGCGCCCGCCCAGCGACTATGCAAGCGGGCGCCGGACCGCGCAAGCGGCCGGCGGGGTCGCGACCGAGGCCGCGGCGGCCGAGGTCATGAAGCGCTTACGTTCGTCGCGAAATTTGGCTTCGATTTGAACGTCAAACTCGTCTGGAGGGCTTGCAAGGAATGGACTTTGTGTCACAATTTGTTCGTCAATGAGCCAAGGGAGCCTGCCAATGTCCCTAGAATCGCATCTGACGGAACTTGTGCGCCGCCACCAGGCGATGGATAGCGCGATCGCCCTGGAAGAGCAGCATCCGTCAGTCGACGATGTGAAGCTCCACGAGATGAAGCGCAAGCGACTCCAGCTTAAAGACGAAATCGAAAAACTCAGGCAAGAGACCGAGCACGCGACGACGCACTGAAGCGTCACTTCGCGAATTCCCCTTTCGCGTCTAGCGTCCGTCGGGTCCCGTGGGGCTCAGCGCTCCGCCGGGACCGCGAGAGCCGTTTTCCACTCTTCCAGCACCGCGGCGTCGCGCTCCTCCGGCGCGAATCGCAGAGCGGCGGCGTGTATTTTCGCCGCGGAGGCGAGTCGGCCGAACGCCCACACCGCCATCGCCCTGACCAGCGGCGAATCTGTCTCGATTCCGCTCCGCGCCGCCGCGATCAGCGACCGGTCGCCGGAGTTGCCGATCGCGATCATCACATTGCGCAGAAAACGCGCGTGACCGATCCGCTTGATCGGGCCGCCAGCGAAGCGCGCGCGAAAGCCGGCGTCGTCGAGCGCGGCGAGTTCGGCCAGCGGCGGCGCCGCGCGGTCGTCGCGCCCGGCGAGCTTCGCTTCGGCGCCGACGCGAGCGAACTTGTTCCACGGACAGACCGCGAGACAATCGTCGCAGCCGTATATACGGTTGCCGATCAACGGCCGCAGCTCGCGCGCGATCGCCCCCTCGTGCTCGATCGTCAGGTACGAAATGCAGCGGCGCGCGTCGAGCTTGTAGGGCGCGGAAAAGGCCGCCGTCGGGCATGCGTCGAGGCAGGCGCGGCAGACGCCGCAATGATCGCGCTCGGCCTCGTCCGGCGGCAGGCTGAGATCGGTGAAGATCGCGCCGAGGAACAGCCATGAGCCGAATTCTCGGCTGACGAGATTGGTGTGCTTGCCTTGCCAGCCGAGGCCGGCCGCCGCCGCCAGCGGCTTCTCCATCACCGGCGCGGTGTCGACGAAAACCTTGACCTCGACCGCCTGGGGGCGGGCCGCGGCGACGAGCCAGGCGGCGAGCGTCTTCAGCTTGCCTTTGACCACTTCGTGATAGTCACGGTTGCGCGCATAGACGGAGATCGCGCCGCGGTCCTTCTGTTCGAGCGCCACGAGTGGGTCGGCGGCGGGTCCGTAGTTGAGCGCGAGCATGACGACGCTCTGCGCCTCCGGCCACAGGATCTTGGGATCGACGCGGCGAGCGAAGGTTTCCGCCATCCACGCCATGTCGCCGTGCGATCCGGCGGCAAGAAAGGCGGCGAGGCCGTCGCGCGCGCCGGGCGGTGCGGCGGCGGCGGCGACGCGGCAGCCGTCGAAGCCGAGCGCGCGAGCGCGCGCCCTAAGGCCGCTCAGAAGTCGAGATCGGCGTAGCTCGCGCTGGCGCTCACGCCCGGCAGGCTCTCGTTCAGCAGCGGCCGGAACGACGGCCGGGACTTGATCCGCGCGTACCATGCCTTGGCCGTCTCGCTTTCGTTCCACGGCGCGTCGCCGAGATAGTCGACGCAGGACAGATGGGCCGCCGCCGCCAGGTCGGCGTAGGTCAGCTTGTCGCCAGCGAGCCAAGAGCGCGTCCCGGCGAGATAGCCGATGTAGCGCAGATGATAGCGCAGATTGGCGCGCGCCACCCGGATCGCGTCCATATCCGGCGCGCCGCCGCCGTCGCGAGAATTCATGTAGCGCTTGTAGATCTTCTCGGTCACCAGCAGATAGCTGGCCTCGGCGTAGAACTTGACGTTGAACCAGCGCATCAGCCGCCGGACCTCGACCCGGCCAAGCGGCTCCTCCGGCAGCAGGCGGCGATCGCCGAGGGCGAGGCCGCGCGTCTCATCGAGATATTCAGCGATCACGTCGGCGCCCGGCACACTCGGCGCGCTCTCCTCGCTCAGCACCGGCGTCGCGCCCTCGGCGTTGAGCAGCAGGAATTCGCGCCGCCGCTCCCATGGCCGTTCCTCGACCAGCGTCGGCTCCACGCCGAACTCGGCCAAGACCAGGCGAATGAAGCGTGATTGCGGACAGAACGGATGGTGATGGAGGGTGATCATCGCGATACGCGCCGACGACAGCCGTGAACAACGGCGGCAGTCATGGAGCGCCGCTGGTTAAGCCGCCGTTAAGTCTCCGCTCACGCCTGCATTCAGGGAAGAAGCGCGGCCGACGCGATGCGTCGCACGCCTGTCGCGTCCATCCGCGTCCGGGCCGCCGCGAGCGAACCGTTGGCGTCGATCGCTCGGCAGGCGTCCTCGACGACGAAGGTTTCAAAGCCAGCGATGCGGGCGTCGAGCGCGGTGAAGGCGACGCAGAAATCGGTGGCGAGCCCGCAGACGAAGACGCGGTCGACGCCGCGCGCGCTGAGCAGAGCGCCGAGCCCGGTCGTCGTCTTGCGATCGGCCTCGAGGAACGCGGAGTAGGAATCGACCGCGGCGTGAATCCCCTTGCGTAGCACGAGGAAAGCGGAATCGACGGCAAGACCCGCGACGAGCGCCGCGCCCGGCGCGCCCTGGACGCAATGATCCGGCCACAACACCTGCGAACCGTAGGGCGCCGCGATCATGTCGAACGGCTTTGCGCCAGGATGCGAGGAGGCGAAGGAAGCGTGGCCGGGCGGATGCCAGTCCTGGGTCACGACCACCTGCGCAAAGGCGCCGATCAGCCGATTGACCAGCGGCAGAATCGCCTCGCCGTCCGGAACCGCGAGCGCGCCGCCGCGCACGAAATCGTTCTGCACGTCGACGACGATCAGCGCGTCTTCGTCGCGTGCAGCGAGCGCGTCATCCATCGTTTCGTCCTCGCAGGCGCGCCTTGACCAGCTCGCCGATCCGCTCGCGCTCGAAGGCGACGACGACGAACAGCGAGAACAGCAGCGGCAGAATAAGATAGAGCAGTCGGAAGACAAGCAACGCGGCCAGCACGCTCGCCGGCGGCGCGTCGGGCATCGCCTTGAGAAACGCATATTCGAGGACGCCGAGGCCGCCCGGCGCATGGCTGACCAGCGCCAGGGTGAACGAAGCAAGGAACACCCCGAGCACGACGATGAAGCCCGGATTGCTCGCCTGGGGCAGAGCGAAATAGATGATGCCGGCGGCGCCGAGCAGCTCGAGCGGACCGGCGAGCAATTGCCGCGCGGCGATCGGCGGACGCGGATAGACGAGCGCGAAGCCGCGCAGGCGCAGCGGCTTGAAATGCAACAGCGAGCCGACCGTGTAGAGCCACGGGCCGGCGAGCAGAATGAGGCCGAGCGAGCGCCCCGCCCAGTCGGGCAGGCCCGCCACGTAGCGGTCGGCGAGAGCGGGGTCGATCAGCAGCGTCAATCCGGCGAGCAGCACGTTGCCGAGGGTGAAGGTGAACGAACAGAACGCCACCAGCAGGCCGACTTCGCCGACCCCAAGCCCCTTGGTGGAGTAAGCGCGGTAGCGGACGACGGCGCCAGACAGAACCGAGGCGCCGACGTTGTGGGCGAGCGCGTAGGTGGTGAAGGAGACGAGGCTGACGAAGCGCCAGTTCAGCCGCCGGCCGAGATGCCTGAGCGCGATCTGGTCGTACCACGCGAGCGCGCAATAAGCGGCGGCGGTCGAAGCGGCGGCGAGCGCCCAGCGCAACGGCGAGATCGCGTCGACCGCATCCTCAACCTCGGCGAGCGAAAGACCGCGCAGCTCCTTGAACAGCAGCCAGGACGTGAATGCCACCGCCCCGAGGCCGACGATCGGCCACAGGACGTCGATCACCCGTTTCATGCTCGTTCCGCGCCTGGCGCTCCGGCGCCTTACGCGCCCGCCCTTTCCCTGCACGAGCGGGGCGGCCGGCGCAAGGCGTCCATCCGGCGCGTCGGCCTCAGAGCAAACCGGCGATCGCCGAGCCGACGCCGACCCCTGCGACCGTCAGGAAGGCGAAGGCGGTCGCCACGGCATAGAAGCCGCGCAGGCGCAGCGGCTCGGGCAACGCCGTGCGGGCGAGGAAATAGAGGAAGCCGAGCACCACCGGCAGCAGCACGGCGTTGGCGACGCCGGCGGCGATCGACAAGCTGACGAGATTGGCGCCCGAGGCGACCAGCGCACCGCCGGCGGCGAGCAGCAGCGCCATCGCGCCATAGAACCACGGCGCCTGCGACGGGCTGTGGTCGAGCGAGCTGCCGACGCCGAACGCTTCGCCGACCGACCACGCCAGCGTCAGACAGACGACGATGGTCGCGGTCAGCGCGCTGCCGGTGAGACCGAGGACGAAGACGACATGCCCGAAGGCGGTCCCGAGCGTCGCGGTGAAAGCGGTCTCGATGTCGGCGATCGAGTCGAGCGTGCCGTGGGCGGAGAGCGTCGCGCCGGCGGCGATCAGCAGCGCCGAGGTGATCACCTGGCAAACGACGACGCCGACCAGCGTCTCGACCCGCGCCGCCATCAGATGGGCGGGCCTGAGACCTTTATGCACGGTCGCCGACTGCTGGTAGAGCAGCGCCCAGGGAATGACACTGGTGCCGAGATTGGCGGCGAGCAGCGTATAGAATTCGGGGTCGCGCGGCGGCGCGCGCAAGACCTCGGCGACGATCGGCTGAACGCCCGGCGCGGCGCGCCACGCCATCGCCAGGAAGGCGATCTCGAACAGGCCGAAGAACAGCGCCACGCGCTCGACCGAGCGATAGGAGCCAGTCACCACCATCGCCATCAGACCGAAGAACGCGAGCGCCATGGTCGCGCCGACTGGCGCACCGACCGCCTGGCCGGCGCCGGCGAGCCCGGAAAGCTCGCTGACCAGCGCGCCAAAACAGCTCGCCGCCAGCACGGCGAGGAGCAGCAGCGCCGGCGCGCGGCCGAAACGGCGGCGCGCCAGCGCGACCGCGCCCTGCTGCGCGCCGAGGCCGATCCGCAGCGCAAGCTCCTGGGCGAAGAACATGAAGGGGATGAACAGCAGATTGGAGAGCAACAGGCGATAGCCCCATTGCGCGCCGCTTTGCGCGACCGTGACGACGCTGCCGGCGTCGGTGTCGGCGAGCATCGCCACCAGGCCCGGCCCGGCGACGACGAGGAAGGCGCGCCACGACAACCGGGAAGACGGCCACGGTCGAGGACCGTCCCCGACTTCGGCCGCGCCGTCGCGCCGGTTCGCCATTGCGTCGTCTCCGCATTCGCGTCGTCGGGCCGCGAGGCGCCGGGGCCGCGCGCCCGCCATAGGGCGGTTTCCGCCGCGGCGCAATTGCTCGCTTTGCGGCCGCTCGAGGCCGGCCGCGGCGCCGGGGTCGTTTGCCGACACGACGACGACACGGTCGCGCCTAAACGGGCGCGGCGTCGTCGCTTTCGCACGCCGAGGTTCCCATGCGCTTCATCGAGACCTTCGATCTCTCCGCTTTCGTCAATTCCGCCGTCTGCCTGCTCGCCGCCTTCGTCCTCGGCACGCTGATCGGCGCAGAGCGGCAGTATCGCCAGCGTTCCGCAGGCCTTCGCACCAACGCGTCGGTCGAGGCGCTGGAAGGCGCGCATTATCCCGTCGCGGAGGTCGAAACAAGCGGGCGCGGCGACGATCTGGTCGACATCGTCGCGACGCTGGCGGCGACGTCGGTCGTGGCTGAGAAGCTCGACGCGGTCGCAGCCAAGCTCGAGCGCGCGCGCGGCGTCGAACACGCGACTTGGGAAGGCATTGCGACGGGATGAGTGGACGTCAGTCGCCGCTGGCGACGCTCGTCGCCGCGCCGGTCATCGCCAGCCAGACGTTGGGGTCGTCCTGCGCCTGGCGCTTGATGAAGCGATAGCCGGTCCCGTCCCAAGGCAGGATTTCATCGGTGAGGTTGTCGAGGACGAAATCGCCGCGGTCGGTTTTGACGGTGAGAATGGCGTGGCCCTCCCCGTCCTGGTCGCGCACGATCGTCATCAGCAGCGCCTGACGCGGGAAGCCCTGGTCGACGAGCTGCTTGCGCTTGAACAGGGCGTAGACCTTGCAATCGCCCTTGCCGTCGGTCGGATAATCCCAATGGTCGAGCATCGTGCCCCAATGATCGAGATTGCTGATCGGCTCGATCTCGGCGTTGGCGAAAGCGTTGACCTTGGCGAGGGTCGCCAGCACCTGCTTGGTCAGGTGGATGTCGCGCGGGGTCAGCTTGCCGAGATTGCACTCCTCCGGCCGGCGGCCGCAGAAATCGACCCAGCCGTAGGGAATGGACGTCGGCGCCCCGACTTCGGCGAACGACGCGCTCGGCAGCTTCGGCTCGGAGGCCTGGACTAGGCCGCTGAACGCCGCGCCGAAGAGAACCGCCCCAAAAGTCGCTCGCGCAACCCAACCGAACATCGTCGCCCGCCTCGCCGTTTTCGACACGGGACAAGTTCGGCCAATCGGCTTGGCGCGACGAAAAGCAATTCGGTAAAATTCGAAGCATCTCCGGTAGGAAGAAACCCTGAAATTTCTTAAGGTTGACCGGTTCTTACGGCGCCCGGGAGGCGGCGGACCGTGCCGGCTTTCCCTTCGTCACAGACGCGACCTATAGAATTGGCAGAGGTTTTTCGCGCCGTCGCGGCGCGGACGCGAGCGGGACGGCGATGGCGGAGAGCGGGGACAGGGCGCGCGGCGGCGCGAACCGGCGGCTGGCGACGATGGGCGTCGCCGCGCTCGGCGTCGTCTTCGGCGACATCGGCACCAGCCCGCTTTACACCTTCAAGACCGTGCTCGACTTCGCCGGCCCGCGTCCCGAACCCGCCATGGTCCTCGGCGCGCTGTCGCTGATCGTGTGGACGCTGATCGTCGTCACCACGATCAAGTACGTCAATGTCGCGATGCGCATCGACAACGACGGCGAAGGCGGCGTGATCGCGCTGATGACGCTGCTCGGCGTCAAGCGACATCGTCGCCCGATCATCATCGCCGCCGGCCTGTTCGGCGCGGCGCTGATCTACGGCGACGGCGCGATCACGCCGGCGATCTCGGTCCTGTCGGCGCTCGAAGGCGTCGAGCAGGTCGCGCCGGCGCTGACGGCCTATGTGCTGCCGGCGGCGACGCTCGTGCTGCTGCTGCTGTTCGCCGTCCAGCCACAAGGCACGGCGCGCATCGGCAGGGCCTTCGGCCCGATCATGCTGCTGTGGTTCGGCGTCATGGCGGCGCTCGGCCTGTGGGGGATCGCCCAGCACCCGGCGGCGCTGTGGGCGCTCAATCCCGTCTACGGCCTGCGCTTCCTCGCCTCCGGCGGACTGAACGGCTTCCTCGTCCTCGGCGGCGTGTTTCTCTGCGTGACCGGAGCGGAAGCGCTCTACGCCGACATGGGCCATTTCGGCGCCGGCCCGATCCGCGTCGCCTGGAGCGGCGTGGTCTTCCCGAGCCTCCTGCTCAACTATGCCGGCCAGGCGGCGTTGGCGCTCGACGGGGCGCCGATCGACGGCAACATCTTCTACCGTCTCTGCCCGACCCCGCTGCTGACGCCGCTCATTGCGCTGGCGACCGTCGCGACCGTGATCGCCAGCCAGTCGATCATCACCGGCGCCTTTTCGATGACGCGCCAAGCGATCCAGCTCGGCTGGCTGCCGCGCCTCGTCATCAAGCAGACCTCGGCCGAAGGTTATGGCCAGATCTACGTCGGGGCGGTCAACTGGCTGCTGATGATCGTCACCCTCGGGCTGACGCTCGGCTTCGGCAAGTCCGACAATCTCGCCGCCGCCTACGGCATCGCGGTGTCGCTGACGATGCTGATGACCACCGTGCTGCTCTTCATCGCCATGCGCGAGATCTGGGGCTGGAACGCGCTCGCCGCCGGCGCGCTCGCCGGACTGTTTCTCGTCGTCGACGGCGGATTCTTCGCCGCCAACATGGCCAAGGCGCTGCAGGGCGGCTACGTGCCGCTGCTGCTCGCCAGCGCCGTCTATGGCGTGATGTGGATCTGGCATCGCGGCTCGATCGCGCTGCACGAGAGCGCCATCGCCGACCTGACGCCGACGGCGACCTTCATCGCGACGCTGGATTCGGGCGCCGTCGCGCGCGTGCCGGGTTCGGCGGTGTTTCTCACCCGCGCCAAGAACGACACGCCGCCGGTCCTGGCCTGGCACGTGCGCAAGAATCGCGCGCTGCACCAATACGTGCTGGCGCTGACGCTGACCGTCGTCTCGACCCCGCGCGTCGCGGCGGGCGAGCGGCTGACGATCGAACGCGTCGCCGACCATTACTGGCGCGCCGAGGCGCGCTACGGCTTCATGGAGCAGCCCGACATTCCCGCGCTCGTCGCCGAATGCAAGGCCGGAGGCGCGGAGATCGACCTCGCCGACGTCACCTATTACGTCGGCCACGAGACCATCGTGCCGCGCGAGGACGGAAAGGGGCTGGCGCTTTGGCAGGAGGAGATTTTCGCCGCGATGGCGCGCAACGCCGCCCGCATCAGCGATTATCTGCGCCTGCCCTGCGACCACGTCGTCGAGATCGGCCGCGAGATCGAAATCTGACCAGTGCGGACCCTCCCGGGCGTCGCGGTCGCTGTTGCCGTTGGGCCGCAGCGCGTCGCGAACTTAGCCCTTTCCCTAGAGTTGGCGGTCTTCTGCTCCGTCGCCGATTGACTCTCGCGGTCCAATGCTTTGAACTATTATAATAATAATTGACGCTTTGGGGGCCGTTGATGTCGATAACTCGCAGCCTGGCGCTGGCGTCCGTCGCGCTATGCGCCGTGGCGTCAGCCGCCGCCGCCGCCGACCTGCCGACCATGAAAGGGCCGCCGCCGGCGCCGGTCGCTTCGCCTTTCTCGTGGACCGGTTTCGACGTCGGTCTGCAGGGCGGTTACGGCTGGGGCGCCGAGAGCGACGACCTCAGCGTCACATCATTTGGCTTCACGGCGGATCACTTCACCGCCAACAGCCCGTTCGGCGGCGCGCATGTCGGCTATGACCAGCAATTCGGCTCGTTCGTCATCGGCGCCCGCGCCGAACTCGACGGCTTCGACTTGCACGGCGCGACCGCCGCATCGAACGGCAGCTGCTACTCCGAGGGCTGCACCGTCACGCTCGCCTTCCACAACACCTGGCAGGCGTTCCTGCTGGCGCGCGCCGGCGTCGCCTTCGACCGCTGGCTCGTTTACGTGACCGGCGGCCTAGCCGTCGGCGACGATCGCGAGAGCGCGACGATCACCCAGACGAACGGTGGAACCCTATGGTCGGGATCGCAGACCCAAACGCTCACGGGCGGGGCGATCGGCCTGGGAGCCGAATACGCGTTTGACGCCCATTGGCGCCTCGGCGCGGAATGGCGCTACGTCGACTTCCCCAAGTCGTCGGGCTTCTCCGCGGATGGCGTCCCTTACAGTGCGGGCTTCAACGAGAATCTCGCCCTCGTCTCGCTGAGCTACGGCTTCTGAGCGCGCGCTCAGGTCGGCGGGACGATCAGCGAAAGAAACGGCTCGTAGGGCTTGCCGTTCGCCATTGGATTGGCGATCGCCTCGATGAAGGCGATCGTCGTGCGGTGTGCGGGCAACGCTGCATCAAGATAAGCGCGCAGCGCTTGCGCCTCTTCAGCAGTCGGCGGCCTTGGCGCGACGATGTTGAACGTCATCTCGCCGAGGCTCGTCTGCACCAATTGCCACTCGCGGTGGTCCAGCACTTTCGCGAGCGTGTCCCCCCGAATGGCGGAGGGCAAGAACGGCCGACCGTCGGGCAGCCGCAGCAGGTTGCGCGCGCGGCCGATGACCGTTTCGAGCCGACGCAGGCCGGGCGCGCGTTTCGGCGCGGCGGCCGAGAACCGCACGTAATCGCCCGGCGTATAGCGGATCAGCGGCGTGGCGAACGCGAACAGCGGCGTCACGACGACCGGCGTCGCCGACTTCCCTTCCGTCGCTGAGCGTGGCCCCTCCAGCCAGACGATCTCCTCGTTGACGCGCAGTCGCCCGTCCGGGCCTTCGGCGGCGACCGGGCCGAGCTCGCTCGCCGAATAGAGGTTGACGACCTTGGCGCCGAGGCCGCGCTCGATTCGCGCGCGCGTCTCGGCGGTGAGGACCGAGCCGGCGACAAGCACAGCCTTGAGGTCAGGCAGCCCGCCCGCGCCCGCCGCTTCCGCCCAGGCCATCGCGACGCTCGGCAGCGCCAGCGCGTGCGTCGTGCGATGACGCCGCAGCCTGTCGACCTGCGCCGCGAAATCGATGTCGGTGGGGACGACCAGAAGCCCCCGCGGCGGCTCGCGCGCCGGCGCGACGTTCTTCGACATCGCGAAGGCCTGCATCGGCCACAGATCGTTCCAGCGCAGCGCCCGGTTGATCAGAACTTCGGAGGCGACGCGCTGCACCAATGTCTGGCGGAACTTGAGCGGCGTGCCGGTCGAGCCCGAGGTCGAATAGGCGGCGAGTTCGCCCATATCGGGCGGGGTGACGCGCGCCTGAAGCGCATCCTCGTTGGCCTTCGCCTCGTTGCGGCTCAGGACCGGCACGTCCCTCCAGCCGGCGAGGTCGAAGGCGCCGTCGGCGCGAAACAGCGGCTTCAGCCGGCCGCTGTCGCGATAGAACGGCACGTTCGCGGCGGCGTGGCGGACGAGCCGTTCGATCAGCGCCGCCTGCCGCCGCTCGACCTCGCGGCGGGGAAAGTCGGGGCTGGCGGCGAACGCCTGCGTCAACTGCTGGAAGATCAGCTTCGCCTGCAGATCGGACATGCAGGCTCCTTACCGTCTTTTCCGCCGCGCAGCGAGGCGCGGCGGCTCTAGCCGTTCCGCGTCTTCCCGCTTATCCTCGCCCCGCCTCACTGGAGAACCGCCCTTGGACCCGACCGTCACCGCCGCCGGCTCGCAGGACTACGTCGGCGACCCACGCAACGACGACGTCTTGATCAGCGTCAACGGCGAGCTCGCGCCCCGTCCGGAGGCCAAGGTTTCCGTGTTCGATTCCGGCTTCGTCCTCGGCGACGGCGTCTGGGAAGGCCTCAGGCTCAACGGCGGGCGCATCGCCTTCCTCGACAAACACCTCGACCGCCTGCGGGACGGCGCCAAGATGCTGCGCATCGACATCGGCCTGACCCGCGAGGCGCTCGTGGCGCGCCTGTTCGACGTCATCGAGGCCAACGCCATGCGCGACGGCGTGCACATCCGCCTGATGGTGACGCGCGGCGTCAAGCGCTCGCCCTACCAGGATCCGCGCCTGACCGTCGGCGCCGCGACGATCGTCATCATCCCCGAGTGGAAGCTGCCCCGGCCGGAAATGCTGGCTCGCGGTCTGTCGCTGTTCACCGTCCACATCCGGCGCACCGGCCCAGCCGAGCAGGACCAGAAGCTCAACTCCCACTCCAAGCTCAATTGCATCCTCGCCTGCATCCAGGCGATGGAGGCCGGCGCCGACGAAGCCCTGATGCTCGACGACCGCGGCTTCGTCGCCACTTGCAACTCGACCCATTTCTTCATCGTCCGCAACGGCGAGCTGTGGACCTCCGCCGGCGGCTATTGCCTGGGCGGCGTCACCCGCGACGCGGTGCTGCGCGCGGCGCGGCGCGCCGGCGTTCCCGCGTACGAAAAGGACTTTTCGCTGTTCGACGTCTACGCCGCCGACGAGGCCTTCTGCACCGGCACCTTCGCCGGGCTCACGCCGGTGGTGAAGGTCGACGGGCGCGCAATCGGCGACGATCCGCGCGACTCGGCCGACGCCTCGGGGCCGATGACGAAGAGGCTGCGCGCGCTCTACAAGGCGCTCGAGGCCGAGGAAGCGCGCGGCCGATGACGCGACCGACGGCGCCCTTGCGCGTTGCGATGTGGTCAGGGCCGCGCAACGTCTCGACCGCGATGATGCGCGCCTTCGGCGCCCGCGCCGACTGCGCGGTCAGCGACGAGCCGTTCTACGCCGCCTATCTCGCCGCAACCGGCCTCGACCACCCGATGCGCGAAGCGGTGATCGCCGCGCAGCCGACCGACTGGCGCGATGTCGTGAGCGCAATGCTCGGCCCCGCCCCCGGCGGCAAGGCGGTCTGGTACCAGAAGCACATGACCCACCACATGCTGCCGGACTTCGGCCGCGACTGGATCGACGGCGTCAGCAACGCCTTCCTCATCCGCGCGCCGGAGGCGGCGCTCGCCTCCTACGTGCGCAAGCGACCCGGCCCGCTCGGCCTCGACGAGATCGGCCTGCCAGCGCAAGTTGAGCTGTTCGAACGCGCCGCCGACCGGCTCGGCCGCGCCCCGCCGGTCGTCGACGGCCGCGACCTTCAGGCCGATCCGCGCCGCGCGCTCGGCGCCTTGTGCGCGGCGCTCGGGCTCGCCTTCGACGCTGCGATGCTCGCCTGGCCGCCGGGACGGCGCGACAGCGACGGGGTCTGGGCGCCGGCCTGGTACGCCGAGGTGGAGAAATCGACCGGCTTCGCGCCGCCAGCCGCCGAGCCTGGATTCGACGACTTGCCCGATTCGCTTAAAGCCATCGCGGAGGCCGCGCGACCGCTTTACGAGCGTCTGGCGCGCCACAAGCTCGCGGCCGCATGACCGCTCGCGAGGCGGCGAAAGCCGGGGCGGCGCTGAAAGCCAGCGGATAGCGGGTCGAACACGCCGGCCCGCCCTTGACGGACAGAAACGCCCGTCGCATCAGGATTCCAATGCCCATTCTCGTGCTGCCGTTTCCGGTCATCAATCCCATTCTGTTCCAGTGGGGTCCGTTGGCGATTCGCTGGTACGCGCTCGCCTATGTCGTCGGGCTGGTCGCCGGCTGGTGGCTGATCCGCCGCCTCGTCGCCGTCGACTCGCTGTGGGGCGCCGTGAAGCGCCCCACCCCCGACAGCGTCGACGACCTGCTCGTCTATTGCGCGCTCGGCGTCATTGTCGGCGGTCGGCTCGGCAACGTGCTGTTCTACGACCCGAGCTATTATTTCGCGCGCCCGCTCGAGATCTTCGAAGTCTGGCGCGGCGGCATGGCCTTCCATGGCGGCCTGATCGGCGCTGCGCTCGGCGCTTGGCTGTTCGCGCGCCGCACTGGCGCGCCGGCGCTGACCATCTTCGATCTCGCCTCGCTGGTCGCGCCGATCGGCATCTTCCTCGGCCGGCTCGCCAACTTCATCAAGCCGGAGCTGTGGGGACGGCCAACCGACGTGCCCTGGGCGATCGTCTTCCCCGGCTCCGACGGGCTGCCGCGTCATCCCAGCCAGATTTACGAAGCCATGCTCGAAGGCTTCGCCGTTTTCGTCGTCCTTTCGATCGCCGCGCGCCTCGGGGCGTTTCGCCGTCCCGGCCTCATCGCCGGCGGCTTCGGCGTCCTCTACGGCTTGGCGCGCATCTTCTGCGAGTTCTTCCGCGACCCCGATCCCCATCTCGAGGACCTCGGCGGCGGCCTGACGATGGGCATGCTTCTGTCCGCGCCGCTGATCGTCATCGGCGTCGCGCTGATCGGCTGGAGTCTGCGGACCAAGACCGTCGCCGGAGGACCGGCATGAGCGCGCTGGGCGATCAGATCAAGCTGACGCTCGCCAAGGGCGGGACGATAACGGTCGAGCGCTTCATGGAACTCGCGCTCGCCGATCCGCAATACGGCTACTACATGACGCGCGACCCGTTCGGGACCGAAGGCGACTTCACCACCGCGCCGGAGATCTCGCAGATGTTCGGCGAGCTCATCGGCCTGTGGGCGGCGGAAGTGTGGACGTCGATGGGGCGGCCCAACCCGGTGCGCGTGATCGAGCTTGGTCCGGGCCGCGGCACGCTGATGAGCGACGCCTTGCGCGCCGCGCGCGTCGTCCCCGAATTCCGCGCCGCGCTCGACGTCACGCTGATCGAGACGAGCCCGCCGCTCGCCCAGATCCAATACGACGCGCTGCTCACCGCCGGCGCGCCGATCGCCTGGAGGGGAAGCTTCGCCGAGGCGCCGGACGGTCCGGCGATCATTCTCGCCAACGAGTTCCTCGACGCGCTGCCGGTCAAGCAGTTCGAGCGGCGCGGCGGGCAATGGCGCGAGCGGGTGGTGCGTCTCAACGGCGCGGGCGAACTCGTCTTCGGCGTCGCCGACAAGCCCCAGCCGTTTCTCAACGCGGAAGCCGACGAAGGGTCGGTGATCGAGGTCAGCGCCGCCGCGCACCGCTTCATGTTCGAGCTCGCGGCGCGGCTGGCCAAGCAAGGCGGCGCGGCCTTGTTCCTCGATTACGGCCACGCGGTCACCGGCTTCGGCGACACGCTGCAGGCTTTGCGCGCCCACATTTCGGTCGGCCCGTTGACCGAGCCGGGCGAATGCGACCTCACGGCGCATGTCGACTTCGCGGCGATGGCGCGTAGCGCGCGCGCCGCCGGCGCGGCGGTCCACGGGCCGATCGACCAGGGCGATTTCCTGCGCGCGCTCGGCGTCGACGTGCGCGCCCGCGCCCTCGGCGAGCGTTCGCCCGAGCGCGCCGGCGAAATCGAGGCGGCGCGCCGCCGTCTGGTCGGCAAGGGCGACAACGAGATGGGCGCGCTGTTCAAGGCGATGGCGGTCGCCAACCGCGCCGTGCCGGCGCCGCCCGGCTTTCAGCCCAACCCGGCGAAGCCGGCGTGACGACGGCCGAGTCCCTCAGCGCCACGACGCTCGAGCTGCCCGGCGTCGCGCACGCATTCTTCACCCGCCGCGGCGGCGTCTCCGCGGGCGTCTACGCTTCGCTCAACGGCGGCGTCGGCTCGCACGACGAAGCCGAGGCGGTGCGCGAGAACCGCGCGCGCATGGCCGCTGCGCTGGCGATCGCGCCCGAGCGTCTGGCGATCCCGTTTCAAGTCCACTCGCCCGACGCGCTGGCGATCACGGCGCCGTTCCCGCGCGAAGCGCGGCCGCGTTGCGACGCGCTGGTCACCGCGACGCCCGGCCTTGGTCTCGGCGTCACCGGCGCCGATTGCGGCATGATCCTGTTCGTCGACGCCCAAGCGCGCATAATCGGCGCCGCGCACGCCGGCTGGAAGGGCGCGCTCAACGGCGTCGTCGAGGCGACCGTCGCGGCGATGGAGGCGCTCGGCGCCCGCGCCGACCGCATCCAGGCGGCGCTCGGCCCCTGCATCGCCCAGCCCTCATACGAGGTCGGCGCGGAGTTTGTCGCCGCGTTCGAAGCCGGCGACAAGGGTTCTGACCGTTTCTTCGCGCGAAGCCTCAACGCCGGGCGGTCGATGTTCGATCTCCACGGCTATATCGCCAACCGCGCCGCGCGCGCCGGAATCGCCCGCTTCGAGGACCTCGGCCTCGACACCTACGCCGACGAGGCGCGCTTCTTCAGCTACCGCCGCGCCACCCATCGCAAGGAGCCCGACTACGGCCGCCTGGTGGCGGCGATCGCGCTCGCCTGACGACCTCTGCGCGGGTCGGTTGACAAGCTCCGCCCCGGCGCTCATTTCCGTCGGCGCGCCGCACGGTTGGCGCAAAGCCCCAAGCCCGCCGGAAAGGACCGTGCATGCTGGCCGGGAGGTTGGCGCGGCGCCTGTCGCGTCTCGGACTCCATTACAGCTGGGTCGTGCTGGCGGTCGTCTTCGCCCTCTCCGTCGTCACCGCCGGCGCGATGGCCTTGCCGGGCGTGCTGATGCTGCCGCTCGAACGCCAGTTCGGCTGGAGCGCCGAGGACATTTCCGCCGCGGTGGCGCTGCGGCTGCTCATCTACGGGCTAATGGCGCCCTTCGCCGCGGGCCTGATCGATCGCATCGGCCTCAGACGGGTGATGATCGGCGCGGTCGTCTTGATCGGCGCCGGCCTCGCAATGTCGCTCTGGATGAGCCAGGTCTGGCAACTCACGCTGCTGTGGGGCGCGATGGTCGGCGTCGGCGCCGGCCTGACCGCGCTGGTGCTCGGCGCGGTCGTCGCGACGCGCTGGTTCACCGAACGGCGCGGCCTCGCGCTCGGCGTGCTGACCGCCGGCGCAGCGGCGGGGCAGCTCATCTTCCTGCCGCTTGCCGCCTGGCTCGAGCGCGGCTGGGGTTGGCGCGCGGCGCTGTGCCCGACGCTCGCCGGTCTCGTCGCGGCGGGCGCGTTGGTCGCGCTGCTGATGGCCGACCGTCCCGCCGACCTCGGCCTCGCGCCGTATGGCGAAAGCGCCGTCGCGCCGCCCGCGCCGGCGCCGCGCCGCGGCGGCGAACTCGGGACGCTCGGCGAGATCGTCGGCTCGGGCGCGTTCTGGATTCTGGCGACGACCTTCTTTATCTGCGGCCTCAGCACCAATGGCCTGATCCAGACGCATTTCATCGCGCTGTGTTCGGACTTCGACGTCGGCTCGGTGACCGCCGCGTCGACGCTGGCGCTGATGGGCGCGTTCGATTTCGTCGGTACGATCGGCTCCGGCTGGCTCTCGGATCGTTACGACAATCGCGCCCTGCTGTTCTGCTATTACGGCCTGCGCGGTCTGTCGCTGATCTACCTGCCCGGCTCATCGTTCTCGATCTACGGCCTGTCGCTGTTCGGCGTGTTTTACGGCCTCGATTGGGTCGCGACCGTGCCGCCGACTGTGCGACTGACCGCCGAGGCCTTCGGTCGCGAGCGCGCCGGCGCGGCGTTCGGCTGGATCTACGCCGCGCATATGGCGGGCGCAGCGACGGCCGCCTACGGCGCCGGCTATTCGCGCAGCGTGCTGCAGTCTTACCTGCCGGCTCTCTACGCCGCCGGCGCGCTATGCCTGGTCGCCGCCGCGCTGGTGTGGCTGATCGACAAACGCCCGACCGCCGCGCCGGCGCGCGCGTCGGCTTGAAGCGTTAACCGAAATTCTTCATCGACCCTTCTCAAACCTTAACGCTAACGCGCGATCGTTCGGCTGCAATTGTTGAAAATGCAAGCGAAGCCGCGCATCTCTGCCGCTACGTCGCGTGGCGTTGGGATCGTTTTGCGTTCCTTTTGCCCGGCGCGCGCCGAGGCGAGCCCATGCGAAGCGAAACCATTTCGATTCACGGCGGTTTCGATTGCGACCCGACGACCAAGGCGGTCGCGCCGCCGATCTACCAGACCGTCGCCTATGAATTCGACAGCGCCGACCATGGCGCGGCGCTGTTCAACCTCGAAGCCGAAGGCTTCCGCTACAGCCGCATCGCCAATCCGACGACCGAGATTCTCGAGAAGCGCGTCGCGCTGCTCGAGGGCGGCGCGAGCGCGCTCGCCGTCGCCTCCGGCCAGGCCGCGCTCGCCTACGCCTTCCTGACCCTCGCCGACCACGGCGGCTCGATCGTCGCGCCGCCGACGCTGTACGGCACAACCCACACCTTGCTCGCCCACACCCTGCGCCACAACGGCGTCGAGGCGCGCTTCGCCAGAAGCGAGCGCGCCGAAGACCTCGCGCCGTTGATCGACGAAACGACGCGCGCACTGTTCTGCGAGTCGATCGGCAATCCGGCCGGCAACGTCTGCGACATCGCGGCGCTTGCCGCGCTCGCGCATGCGCGCGGCGTGCCGCTGATCGTCGACAACACCGTCGCGACGCCGATCCTGCTCAAGCCGATCGCCCACGGCGCCGACATCGTCGTCCATTCGCTGACCAAGTTCATGGGCGGCCACGGCGTCGCGATGGGCGGCGCGATCGTCGACGCTGGCCGCTTCGATTGGCGCGCCCAAGCGAAGCGCTATCCGCAGTTCACCGAGCCGGACGAATCCTATCACGGCCTCGTCTATGTCGACCGCTTCGGCCGCGACGCGTTTCTCGCCCGCGCGCGCAGCGTCTATCAGCGCACGACCGGCGCGGTACTGGCGCCGATGAGCGCCTTCCTGCTGCTGCAGGGCATCGAAACGCTGCCGCTGCGCATCGAGCGCCACGTCGCCAACGGCCGCGCGGTCGCCGAATGGCTGAGCGTCGACCCGCGCGTCGCCTGGGTCGATTACGCCGGCCTGCCCGACAGCCCCTATTTCGCGCTCGCTCAGAAATACCTCGGCGGACGCGCCGCTTCGCTGCTGACGTTCGGCGTCGTCGGCGGGCTCGAGCGGGCGAAACGCTTCTACGACGCGCTGAATTTGGTCAAACGGCTGGTCAACATCGGCGACGTGCGGTCGCTCGCCTGCCATCCCGCCTCGACCACCCATCGGCAGATGACTGCCGAGGAGCAGCTCAAGGCGGGCGTGCGGCCTGAGACGGTCCGCATCAGCGTCGGCCTCGAGCATATCGACGACATCCTCGAAGATCTCGATCAAGCGCTCGCCGCCGCCGGCGCGCGGCGCGCCGCGGAATAGGCCCTCGCGATGCCGCTGACGATCGAACGCCCCGCCCCGCCCCCGACGGACCAAGCGTCCGGCCAACGCCGCGCGCACCCTGGCGTGTTCGCCGATCGCGGCTGGCGCACGGTCACGATCGGCCTGGTCAACAACATGCCGGACGCCGCGGTCGCGGCGACGCAGCGTCAGTTCGTGCGGCTGATTGAAGGCGCAAGCGGCGAACTCGACGTCCGGCTCAGCTTGTTCGCGCTCGAGACGCTGCCGCGCGCTGACGAAGCGCGCCGCGCCATGGCCGAAGACTACGCCCCCGTCCGCGCGCTCACCGGCGCGCGGCTTGACGCGCTCGTCGTCACCGGCGCCGAGCCCTGCGCCGCAGACCTGCGCGACGAGCCGTTCTGGGAGGAACTCGGTTTCGTGCTCGACTGGGCGGCCGAAAACACCATCTCGTCGCTGCTGTCCTGTCTCGCCGCGCACGCGGAAGTGCTGCGCAGCGATCGGATCGCGCGCCGGCCGCTCGCCCGCAAGCGCGCCGGCGTCTTTTCCGTCGACGTCGTCGCCGACCACGAGCTGGTGCGCGGGCTCGAACCGCGCTACCGCGCGCCGCATTCGCGCTGGAACGACCTCGACGAGGCGAGGCTGGTCGAGAAAGGCTATCGCGTGCTGGCGCGCTCGCCGGAATGCGGCGTCGACCTGTTCGTCCGCAAAGCGCGCAGCCTGCTGGTCTTCCTCCAAGGCCATCCTGAATACGAAGCCGACACCCTGGCGCGCGAGCACCGCCGCGACCTGCTGCGCTTCTTGCGCGGCGAAATGGCGTCGGCGCCGAACCCGCCGGCGAACTACTACCCGCCCGCCGCCGCCGCCGCGGTGGCGAATTTTGCCCGCCGCGCGATGGCGGCGCCCGATGCGGCCGTGGCGACGGGCTTCCCCGTCTCGGCCCTGTCGCTCGACGACGAGCCATGGCGTCAGGCGGGCGTCCAGCTCGTTCACAATTGGCTCAGCCTGGTGGCGCGGCGCAAGACGGCGCGCAGCGCGGCGACGTTTGCAGTCGCCCGCTGGGGCGGCTAGAAGGGCGGCCCACAATGGTCTATGTCGAAAGTCCCCAACGCGATGACGAAGACAAGCGCATGACCGCGCCGTCGAGCAGCGGCGATTCCGCCGTATTTCGTCAGGCGATGCGCGAATTCGCCGCCGGCGTGTCGATCGTCGCCTGTGGCGCCGGCGAGCAGCGCTCGGGTTGCACCGTCACCGCATTGACCTCCCTGTCGCTGACGCCGCCGACCCTACTCGTCTGCCTCAGCCGCGACGCGCTGACCCTCAAGCGGCTCAGTGAGACCGGCGCCTTCTCCGTCAATTTGCTCGCGGCGCGCCACCGCGAGCTCGCCGATCGCTTCGCCAGCCGCGTCGGCGAACGCGGTCCGGCGCGCTTCGCCGTCGGCCGTTGGACGACGCTCGTCACCGGCGCGCCGCTGCTCGCCGACGCGCTGGCGGCGATCGACTGTCGGGTCGAAGAGATCATCGAGCGCCACACCCACGCGATCGTCATCGGCGCGGTCGTCGCCGTCCAGCGCGGCGAACACGGTCCGGCGCTCGCCCATTGGCGCAGCCACTACGAGACGCTCGAATGAGGCCGGCCGCGCCGCGGCCGGCCGCCGCGACGCCCGCCCGCGCCTGGCTCAAGGCGCTCGAGACGACCGCCCAGGCGACGCGCGATCCCGCCCGCACCCTTGGCCGCGCCGCCGGCGAGTGGGCCGCCGTCTATGGCGAAACGCCGGCCGTGCTGAGCGACCGCGAACAATTCAGCTTCCGCGCGCTCGCCGAGCGCGCCAATCGTTATTCGCGCTGGGCGCTCGCGGCGGGACTCGCCAAGGGCGACGTCGTCGCGCTGATGATGGGCGGCCGGCCCGAATATTTCGCGCTGTGGCTCGGCCTGACCCAGGTTGGCGTCGTCGTCGCGCTGTTGAACGTCAACCTCGCCGGCGCCGCGCTCGCCCATTGCGTCAGAGTCGCCGGCGCGCGCGCGGCGATCATCGAAGCGCAATTCGATAGGATCTGCGCTGAGGCCTTCGCCGGCCTGCCGCTCGAACTCTGGTCCCACGGCGGCGCCGACGACGCCCGCCGCGTCGATCTCGCGCTGTCAGCGTTCCCCGGCGCGCCGCTCGACGACGACGAACGGCGCGGAACGACGCTTCCCGACCGCGCGCTGCTGATCTTCACCTCCGGCACCACCGGCCTGCCGAAGGCCGCCGCCGTCAGCCACCACCGCGTCGTCGCCTGGAGCCATTGGTTCGCCGGCCTCGCCGACATGCGCGCCGACGACCGCCTGTACGATTGTCTGCCGCTCAGCCACAGCGTCGGCGGCGTCGCCGCGCTTCCCGCGGCCTTAGTCAATGGCGGCTCGGTGGTGATCGCCGAAAAATTCTCGGCCGGCCGCTTCTGGAGCGAGGTCGCGCGCTGGGACTGCACGATCTTCCAGTACATCGGCGAGCTCTGCCGCTATCTCGTCGCCGCGCCGCCGGCGCCGGCGGAGAAGGCGCATCGGTTGCGCCTCGCCTGCGGCAACGGGCTTTCCGCCGACGTATGGCGCGATTTCGCCGAGCGTAGCGGCTTGGCCCAGATCCTCGAGTTCTACGCCGCCACCGAAGGCAACCTGACGCTCTACAACGTCGAGGGCAAGGTCGGCGCGATCGGCCGCCAGCCGCCGTTCCTCGCCGCGCGCGACGCCATCGCGCTGGCGCGCTTCGATTATGAGAGAGAAGAGCCGCAGCGCGGAGCGGACGGCTTCGGCGCACGCTGCGGCGTCGACGAGGTCGGCGAAGCGCTGGGCCGCATTGGCCACGAAGCGGGTCAGCGCTTCGAAGGCTACACCGAGCCGGCCGAGACAGAGAAGAAGATCTTGCGCAACGTCTTCGCGCCCGGCGACGCGTGGATGCGCACCGGCGACCTCATGCGCCGCGACCGCGAAGGCTTCTATTATTTCGTCGACCGCGTCGGCGACACGTTCCGCTGGAAGGGCGAAAACGTCGCGACGAGCGAGGTCGCCGCCGCGCTTGGCCGCGCGCCAGGGGTGCGCGAAGCGGTCGTTTACGGCGTCGCGATACCCAACGCCGACGGCAAGGCGGGCATGGCGGCGCTGACGATCGACGGCGCGCCCGACCTCGCAGCGATCGCGCGCGCGGCGCTCGCCCTGCCCCGCTACGCGCGGCCGTTGTTCCTGCGACTCACGCCCGCGCTCGAGGCGACCGCCACCTTCAAGCCGGTGAAACGCGCGCTTGTCGCGGAAGGCTTCGACCCGACCCGCGTCGCCGACCCACTCTATGTCTACGACAGCGAGCTGGAGGCCTATGTCGCGCTCGACGCCGAGCGCTACGCTGCGATCGCGCGCGGCGACGCGCGGCTATAGTCTCGCAGACTCGCCCTCACCCCGACCCTCTCCCGCAGGCGGGAGAGGGGACGAAACCCTTCTCCCGCTCGCGGGAGAAGGTGGCCGCGAAGCGGCCGGATGAGGGGAGGTCGCGCCCCTTTATGCAAACGGCGACGCGTAGAGCGCGGCGCGGCCGAGCTCGAGTTCGATCTCGAGCAACCGGTTGTATTTGGCGATGCGCTCGCTGCGGCTCGCCGAGCCGGTCTTGATCTGGCCGCCGCCCATCGCGACGGTGAAGTCGGCGAGGAAGGCGTCCTCTGTTTCGCCGGAGCGATGCGAGACAACGTAGTTCCAGCCCGCCTTGCGGCACAGTGCGATCGCCTCCATCGTCTCGGTGACGGTCCCAATCTGATTGAGCTTGATCAACACCGCATTGGCCGCCTTTTCCTTGACGCCGCGCTTGATGAACTCCGGGTTGGTGACGAAGACGTCGTCGCCGACGATCTGGATGCGTCCGCCTTGCGCCGCGGTCTGGCGGGCAAATCCGGACCAATCGTTTTCGTCGAGCCCGTCCTCGATCGAAACGATCGGGAAGCGGTCGATCCATTTGCCGTAAAGCGCGATCATTTCGTCGCTCGACTTGCGGCCGCCTTTGGACTTGGCGAGATCATACGAGCCCTTGGAGAAGAACGAGCTCGCCGCCGGATCGAGCGCGATGGCGATGTCCTTGCCGGGCTTGTAGCCGGCCGCCTCGATCGCCGCGACGATCAGTTCGCACGCTTCCTCGTTGCTGCCGAGATTCGGCGCGAAGCCGCCCTCGTCGCCGACCGAGGTCGCGTAGCCTTTGCCCTTGAGCAGCTTGGCGAGCGTGTGGAACGTCTCGGCGCCGTAGCGCAGCGCCTCGGCGAAGCTCGGCGCGCCGATCGGCATCACCATGAATTCCTGGAAGTCGACCGAGTTCTCGGCGTGCTTGCCGCCGTTGACGATGTTCATCATCGGCGCCGGCAGGCGGTTCGCGCCCGCGCCGCCGAGATAGGCGTAAAGCGGCAGCTTGGCCGACTTCGCCGCGGCGCGCGCGACCGCCATCGACACGCCGAGGATCGCGTTGGCGCCGAGCACGCCTTTGTTCGGCGTGCCGTCGAGCGCCAGCATCAATCCGTCGATCTCGCCCTGGCGGGTGGCGTCGCGACCGACCAGCGCCGGCGCGATCTTGTCGACGACGTTGGCGACCGCCTTCTTGACGCCCTTGCCGCCGTAGCGCGCCTTGTCGCCGTCGCGCAACTCGACCGCCTCGTGCTCCCCGGTCGAAGCGCCGGAAGGAACGCAAGCGGAGGCGTGCGTTCCATCGTCGAGGCCGAGCCTCACTTTCACTGTTGGGTTGCCCCGCGAGTCGAGGATTTCGAGCGCGTCGACGAATACGATTCTGGCCATGGCGAACTCCGCATTTTCAATCTGCGCTTTGCTTTAACGCGTTGCGCTGATGTGGTTGTGACGCAAATCAAGCATAAAACCGCTGCAGCGGCGGGGCGACGGCTGGTTCGGCGCTCTCCAGCGGCGTCCTTTCCTCTTCCTATTTGACCACCATCACCGTGCATCGGGCGAGTTCGACAAGACGGTTGGTGACGCCGCCGATGACGCGGTTGTACAGCGCCGAATGGCCCATGAAGCCGACGATCAGCAGATCGTAGCCGCGCCGCTCGACGAATTCGGCGATGCTCGAAACTGGGTGCCCGGCGACGACGTGCGCGACGAACGGCACGCCGACCGCCGCAGCCTTCGCTTTCGCCGACTCGACCACCTTGGCGAAGCCGCCGCCGAAATCGGCGCGCGTCTCCTCGACTTCGTCGATCGTGGCGGGAAAGCGCGGCAGTTCCTCGACGCAGATCATGTCCAGGCTGACGGACAGCCGGCGGGCGAGATCGAGCGCGGCGGCGAAGGCGCGTTCGCCGCTGGGAGAGCCGTCGTCGGCGATGAGCATCCTGCGGATCATTCAGCCCCCTCCTCCGCTGGCGTCGGCTCGACGGCCGCGAGGTCCGCCGCGTCGGGGAGCGCCGGCAGAAACCAACGCTGGGCGATCAGCGTCGGCACGACCGCGCTGCCGATCACCGCCGTCACCAGCACCGTATACTGGCCCTGGTCGATGATGTGGTTGGTCAGACCGAACAGCGCCGAAATCGAGCCGAACGTCAGACCGGTGGACATCAGCAGGGTGGTGTACATGCCTTCGCGTGGGTCGAAGCGGAAGGCCCGAGTCAGCGGCAGGATGCCGATGAACTTGGTCGCCATTTTGATCGCGAGGAAGACGACGATGAGCCCTGCCGAGCCGACCAGCGCGGCGAAATCGACCAGCGAGCCGGCCTTCAGGAAGTAGAACGGCGTCAGGATGGTGAAGGCGATGATCCGCATGCGGTGCGGCAGCTCGGGGTTGAGCAGGAAGGCCGGCGCAAGCGCCATGCCGACGAGATAGGCCGGCAACACCGCTTCGCTGCCGGCGATCGCCGCTAGACCGCCGAGCCCGAGCAGAATCAACGCGACGAATTTCGTTTCCGGCTCGCTGACGCGATTGCCGACCTGGGCGAAGAACCACGGCGCGAAGCGCGGCAGCAGCCACAGCACCGCGGCGGTCGTCGCGCCGAAGAAGGCCAGCCGCATGTCGTAATGGGCGAACACCACGCCGAGAGCCAGCACCGTGCCGAGGTCGTTGACGAAGCAGGCGGCGAGAATGATCTTGCCCATCTCGGTGCGATTGAAGCCGGTCTCGATCATCACCGCGTAGACGACCGCCACCGACGTCGTCGACAGCGAGATTCCAGCGATCTGCGCCTGATCCCACGGCCAATGGATCGCGTAATGCGCGTAGGCGAGGACGCCGACATAGGGGGCGAAGAAACCGACGACGCCGATCGAAATGGCGGAGCGGAAGTGCTTGCGCACCACGCCGGGATCGATTTCCGTGCCGGCGAGAAAAGTCAGCATGATCGCGCCGAATCCGGCGAGAAAATTCACCCACTCCGTCAGTGGAAGACCGATTGCATTGCCGGCGAGCGCGCCGACCATGATCTCGATCAGCGCCACCGAAACGGCGACGCGAATCGAAACGATCGCGGCGACCAGCGCCAGACCGATCCACAAAGCCGATTGCAGCCAAACCTGTCCCATCGACGCCTCGCCTCCTTTGACACGGCAATCAGCGTCCGGCCGACAGAACGGCTAAACGCCTCCCACCGCACGTTTCGCGGCAGGAGTCATCAGCCTGGACAGGCGGTTTTGGGGGACTCCATCCCCTTGGGGATTTGGCTAGAATTACGCTCGGCGGCGGCGCGCGTCAAACCGCTCGGCGCCGCAGGGGGGGCTCCCCGCGGGCTTCACGCGCCAGCGGCCCACGCTCGCCTGAGCCCGTCGCAGACGCGTCCAAACGCCGCCTGACCCGCGGGGACGACGCCGCCGAGGCCGTAAAAATGGTGGATCAGCCCGGCATGGACAGTGAGGTCGGCGCGCACCCCCGTTCTCGTCAGCGCGGTGGCGTAGGCCTCGCCCTCATCACGCAAGGGATCGAATTCGGCGACATGAACCAGCGCCGGCGGCAACTTCGCCAAATCGCCGCCGTTGAGCGGCGCGACGCGTGGGTCGTCGGGCGAAAGACCCGCGACGCGATAGTGCTCCCAGTAGGCCGCCATCGTCGCTTCCTCGATCAGCCAGCCCGCAGCCAGCGCGGCGCGAGACGGCGTGCGGCAGAGCGGCGACACGACTGGGCACAGCAGCAGTTGCAGCGCCAGCGGCGCCGACGCCTCGCGCGCGACGACGACGGCGAGATTGGCGCCGGCGGAGTCGCCGGCGATCCCCAGCCGCCGGGGATCGACGCCGTAGCGGCGCGGCCGGGCGGCGATCGCTCGCAACGCAGCTGCGCCGTCGTCGAGCGCGGCGGGAAAACGATGCTCGGGCGCGAGGCGATAGTCGACCGCGATCACCCGGCAGAGCCCAAGCGCGCTGAGCGTCGCGCAGATCGCGTCGTGGCTGGCTATCCCGCCGGAGATCCAGCCGCCGCCGTGGAAATAGAGCAACGCCGGCAGTTGCGCGTCGCCTGAGCCCGGCGGCGCGTAGAGGCGCACGGCGATGCGCCCCGCCGCCACGACATCGTCGCAGCGCTCGACCGGCGGCGGCGGGGCTGCGAAGGAAGCGAGCCCATCGGTCGCGGCGCGCAGTTCCTGGAGCGTCGGCGCACTGTCGCGCGGCTTGGCGCCGGCGGCGATGAGATCGAGAAAGCGACGCGCGCGCGGATCGAGCCCCATCGCCGGCGAGACGAGCGGCGGCGCCCCGGTCACGCGGACTTCAGGCGCTCGAGCAGCGCCGCGATCGCCGCGATCGAGCGGAAGTTCTCCGGCGTCAATTCCGCGTCGGGAATGGCGACGTCATAGGCCGCTTCGATCGCCAGCATCAGCTTGACCGTCGCCATCGAGGTCAGTCCCGCATCATGCAGATCGGCGGCGCGCGCGAGAGAGGGATCGCCTGGCAGCGCCGGCGCAAATTCGCGGACGAGATCGCCGAGTTTGGAATCGAGGGCGACGCGGTCGCTCATGACGTGATGCCCGAGGCAGGGTAGGACGGCCGCGTGTCTAACATTTGAATCGTTCTGCGCTCACGGCTTTGCGCGTTAAGACTAACGCCCGTCGAGCTAACGCCGCTTTTCAGCATCGGCATTAACGATCTGTTAATAATTAAACATTCGAATTGTCGATCAAGTTAGCGAATTCCGATATCGCTGCATTTGCATCAAATTCTATGCTGCTGTCCGCCGTAGAGTTCAGCAGATATACCACGAACGCGGTGCTTTCTCTGTCGTATTTCGATCACGAGTCGGAGTTGGCGTCATGAGCCTCAACGTTACCCCGCTCTCCCCCCGCACGCCGCGTTCCCGGGCCGGCGAAGCGCCCGGATCGCGCGATTTCATCGCTCGCGCGGAGAAAGTCGCGGCGATCGCCGAGCCATGCGCCGACGCTGTCGATCGCGAGGCGCGCTTCCCCGCCGAAGCCTTCGCCGCCATCCGCGAGCAGAAGCTGCTCGGCATGCTCGTTCCCGCCGAACTCGGCGGCGACGGCGCGCGCGCCGCCGACGTCGTCGACGTCTGCGCGATTCTCGGCCGCGCCTGCGCTTCGACGGCGATGATCTTCGCCATGCACCAGGTGAAGCTTGCCTGCCTCGCGCGCCACGCGCGCGGCGCCGCCTGGCAGCTCGCTTTCCTGAGCGAGGTCGCCGAGCGGCAACTGCTGCTCGCTTCCTCGACCACGGAGGGCGGCAATGGCGCCGACATCCGCTCGAGCGAGGCGCCGGTGCGCGTCGCCGGCGGACGCGTCTCGCTGCAGCGCGACGCCTCCTGCATTTCCTACGGCCGCGAGGCCGATGCGCTCGTCACCACGGCGCGCCGCTCCGACGGCGCGGCGAAATCCGACCAGGTTCTGGTCGTCTTCCGCCGCGAGGACTACAGGCTCGAACCGACCCAGACCTGGGACACGCTCGGCATGCGCGGCACCTGCAGCGTCGGCTTCATCCTGCGCGCCGAGGGGGCCGCCGAGCAGGTGCTCGCCGAGCCTTACGAGCGCATCCACAGCCAGACGATGGTGCCTTACGCACATATGTTCTGGAGCGCGGCATGGTGCGGAATCGCCTCTGGCGCCGTCGCCCGCGCCCGCGCCTTCGTCCGCCAGGCGGCGCGCGCCGCCGGCGGCCGCATGCCGCCCGCCGCCGCCCAGCTCACCCGCGCCCGTCTGTCGCTCGAAACCCTGCGCGGCGCGGTCCAGGCCGGCGTCGCCAATTTCGAACGCAATGCCGCCGATCCCGGCGGACTGGCGACGACCGAGGCGCAGCTCGCGCTGACGATGCTCAAGGTCGAGGCCTCCGAGCTCGCGACGACGACGGTGCTCACCGCGATGCGCGCCTGCGGCCTCGCCGGCTATCGCAACGACAGTCCCTTCGCCATGGGCCGCTTCCTGCGCGACATCCTCTCGTCGCCGATCATGATCAACAACGACCGCATTCTCGCCAGCGCCGATCCCGCGGTGCTGATGAGCGAGGCCCCGACCGCGCTGAGCCTCTAGCAACCGGCGAAAGGAGCCGCCATGAACCTCGCGCCCAATCGCCTCGGCCAGCCCGCAGCGAGTGCGGAAGCGATCCTCGAGGCGCTGTTCCATCCGACCGGCGTCGACGGCGTCTACGGCCGCTCCGGCGCTTATGAGGCGGTCGTCGAAGGACTCGCCACGCTGATCAACCGCGCGCGCGACCCGCGCGCCGAGATCGTACGCTTCCCGCCGGTCGTCAGCCGCGCGCTGATCGAGAAGTCCGGCTATCTGAAGAGCTTCCCGCATCTGCTCGGCTGCGTCTGCGCGCTCGGAGGCGGCGACGCGGCGATCGGCGCGGCGGTCGAGCGCTTCGAGACGGGCGGCCCCTGGACCGACGGCCTCGAGGCGAGCGACCTCGTGCTCGCGCCGGCGGCCTGCTATCCGGTCTATCCGCTGGCCGCGCGACGTGGGCCGATCCCGCGCGACGGGCTGATCTTCGACGTCGCCTCCGACTGCTTCCGCCGCGAGCCGTCGCGCGACCTCGACCGCCTGCAGTCGTTCCGCATGCGCGAATTCGTCTTCATCGGCGCGCCCGAGGCGGCGACCGACTTCCGCGACACATGGAAGGCGCGCGCCGGCGACTTCGCCGCCTCGCTCGGACTCTCCTCACGCATCGATCCGGCAAGCGACCCGTTCTTCGGCCGCGGCGGCGCGATGGTCGGCCGCTTCCAGGTCGAGCAGGCGCTGAAGTTCGAGCTGATGGTCCCGGTGCGCTCGGCTGAGACGCCGACCGCCTGCATGAGCTTCAACTGCCACCGCGACCATTTCGGCCAGACCTGGGGCCTGACGAGCGATGACGGCGCGACCGCCCACACCGCCTGCGTCGCCTTTGGGATCGACCGACTGGCGGCGGCATTGTTCGCCGCGCATGGGGTCGATTCCGACCGCTGGCCCACGTCGGTGCGCGCCGCGTTGAACCTGTGAGGACGTCCCGCGGCGCTGCTTGACGACCCCGCGCGGGCCTGACAAGATAGTTATACACTATAGCTATCGGTCGCCCACGCCTCCGCGGAGCGACGGGGCCGGCCGAACAGCGGGAGGACACGATGCGGGCGATCCGCGCAGACGGCGAGTCGTCGCCTTCCGTGCTCGGCGCGCTGACCCCGAGCCTCGTCGCCCGCCCTGACGGCTCGTTCCTCGTCCGTTCGGCCGAACCGCTGCCGGACTATCCGCGCCGGCTCGGCGACGGCCTGCGCCGCTGGGCGCGCGAAGCGCCCGACCGCGTCTTCCTCGCTGAGCGCAACGCCGACCGCTCTTGGCGCAAGCTCACCTACGCCGAGACGCTCGACGCGGTCACGCGCATCGCGGCGGCGCTGCTCAAATTCGATCTCAGCCCCGAGCGACCGATCGTCGTGCTGTCGGGCAATGACGTCGAGCACGCCTTGATCGGTCTGGCGGCGATGGAGATCGGCGTTCCCTACTGCCCAATCTCGCCCCCCTATTCGCTCGCCTCGCAAGATTTCGCCAAGCTCAAGTTCGCCTTCGGCCTGCTGACGCCCGGCCTCGTCTACGCAACCGACGGCGCCGCCTTCGCTCGGGCGTTCGACGCCGTGGCTCGACCCGGGATCCCGCGCGTCGCCGCGCGCGACGCCGACGCAGTCAATGGCCTGGCGTTCGCCGACCTTCTCGCCGCGCGGCCCAGCGTCGAACTGGAGCGCGCGCGCGCCGCCGTCGGTCCGGACGCGATCGCCAAATTCCTGCTGACCTCCGGCTCGACCGGACGGCCGAAGGCGGTGATCAACACCCAGCGCATGATCTGCGCCAATCAGGCGATGCTCGCCCAGGCGTTCCCGTTCTTGGACTGGGCGCCGCCGGTGCTGCTCGACTGGCTGCCGTGGAGCCACACCTTCGGCTCCAACCACAATTTCGGCATCGCCCTCACCCATGGCGGCACGTTTCATTTCGACGCCGGACGGCCGATGCCGGGCGGAATCGAGGAGACGGTCGCCAATCTCAACGAGGTCGCGCCGACCGCCTATTTCAACGTGCCGAAAGGCTTCGAGGCGCTGCTGCCGCATCTCGAGGCCGATTCCCGCTTGCGCGCGAAGTTCTTCAGTCGCCTGAAAATGCTGTTCTACGCCGGCGCCGGCCTGTCGCCGGAGATTTTCCACGCCTATCGCGCCATGGCTAGGCGCGAAACCGGCGGCGACATGCCGTTCGTCACCGGGCTCGGCGCGACCGAGACTTCGCCTTCGGCGCTGATGTGCCTGATGGACGTCGAAGAACCCGGCAACATGGGCCAGCCGATGGCCGGGGTGGAACTCAAGCTCGCCCCCGTCGAGGGCAAGCTCGAAGCGCGCGTACGCGCGCCGACCGTGACGCCGGGCTACTGGCGCGACGAGGAGCTGACGCGCAGGGCGTTCGACGAGGAAGGCTTCTATCGCTTCGGCGACGGCGTGCGCTTCGCCACGCCCGGCGACGCCAAGGGCGGCTTCCTGTTCGACGGCCGCATCGCCGAGGATTTCAAGCTCGCGACCGGCACCTGGGTCAGCGTCGGGCCGCTGCGCGCCGCGTTGGTTTCCGCGCTGGCGCCGCTCGCCAAGGACGTGGTCATCGCCGGCCACGACCGCGACGACGTCGCGGCCTTGATCTTCCCCGACCTCGACGCCTGCCGGCCGCTAGCGGGCGGCGACGACCTTGACGACCCGAAGGTGCGCGAAGCGTTCCGCAAGCGGCTCGCCGCCTTTGCCGCCAAAGCGAGCGGCTCGGCGAGCCGGGTCGAACGCATCCTGCTGCTCGCCGACCCGCCGTCGCTCGACGCCGGCGAGATCACCGACAAGGGTTCGCTCAACCAGCGCGCAGTGCTGCGACGCCGCGCCGAAGCGGTGGCGGCGCTCTACAATCCGGAATCGGAGACGACGATCAAGGCCCACTGAGCGGCGGCCGCAGGCGCAAGACCGATCGTCGTCAAACGCGCAAAGGCGACTGCGCTCAACCGCCCTTTTCCATTTCGCGGCGAATGTCGTCCTCGCTGATTGGCTTCTGGAAGTAGGTCATCCAACCGTGGATCGCCAAACCGACGCCCCAGCCGACGATCGGCCAGATCGGCCAGAAGTAATCGTGTCCGGAGAACGCCCAGATGACGACGAGCAATAGGTTGACGATCACGTAGATCGCCGCGTGAACGGCGAAGCCCCGCTTGGCTTCGAGCCGTTTGATCGCGGCTTCGCGGCGCATGTCGGCGTCGGCCATCCTCCCCTCCTGTCAATCGCGAGCGGCGCAAGACTAACCACGCCGCCGTCGGCCACGGCAATGGCCAGCGTCAATCGGCGAAGCGGCCGTCCCTTGATTGCGCCGCCTAAGCCGTCGCGCCGGCGTCGACCGTCAGCACCGAGCCGGTCACATTCCGCCCGCCTTCGCCCATCAGCAGCGCCGCCATCGCCGCGACGTCCTCGACGTCGGTCAGCCGGCGCAGCGCGGCGCGGGCGACGATGCGATCGCGTTGCGCCGCGTCGAGGCCGCGCGTCAGTTCGGTGTCGACGAAGCCGGGCGCGATGGCGTTGACGGTGACGCCGACTCTGCCGACCTCGCGCGCCAGCGCGCGGGTGAAGCCGACCAGCGCCGCCTTGCTCGCCGAATAGACCGACAGGCCGTTGTAGCCGGTCGCGGCGACGATCGAGGCGATGTTGACGATGCGCCCCCGTCCTTCCGCCATCATGCCGCGCGCGACATATTTGGTCAGCACGATCGGCGCGAGCGTGTTGAGCCGCAGCAGCGCCTCGATGTCAGCGTTCGATGTGTTCGCCAGCAACCCTCCGGTTCCGACCCCGGCGTTGTTGACCAAGCCGTAGATCGGCCCGTGGCGTTCCTTGAGGCCGCGGACGAAGGCGGGTATGGCGGCGACATCGGTCAGGTCGAACGGCTCGAAATGCAGCGCCCCGGCGCCGCCGAGTTCCGCCGCCGCCCGAGCGAACGCCTCGCTCGGCTTGCGGGCGACGCCGATCACGCAAAAACCCTCGCGCGCCAGACGCGTCGCGATGGCGAGGCCGATGCCGCGGCTGGCGCCGGTGACGAGCACGTTATCCATGGCGGGCCACCTTGCCGCCGTCGGTCATCGGCAACTCGGCGACGAAACGGAGAAACGACGGCGTCTTGTGGGCGGGCAACGCGGCCCGGCAGGCGGCGAGGATGTCGCGCTTCGTCGCCTCGTCGGCGGCCGCGCCGTCGCGCAGCACGATTTCAGCGGCGACCAGCGCCCCGGTGATCGGGCTCTTGCGCGCGAAGACGCGGCTCGCCCTGACCGCCTTGTGCGCATTGAGCGCCGCCTCGACCTCTTCCGGGTGGACCTTGGCCCCGCCGACGTTGATAATCCCGCCGCGCCGGCCGACGAACAGATAGCGGTCGCCGCGCCGCTCGACGACGTCGCCGGTGTCGACGAAGCCGTCGCAATCCTTCAGCGCTGGCGCGTCGGCGCCGAGATAGCGCAGCGCGGCGCGGTTGGAGCGAACGCGCAACACGCCCTCGACGACGCGCAGTGCGACCTCGCCGCGCTCGTCGACAATGGAAGCGGGAAAGCCCGCGCGCCCGTCGCAGACGACGAAGGCGACGCCAGCTTCGGTCGACGCATAGGCGTGTTCGACATGGGCGTTCGGATAGAGCGCGCGGAGGCCCGCCAGCGTCGCGTCGTCGGCGATCTCGCCGGAGAGGCGCACGCGCTGCGGCGCAATGCGGCGCGCTTCTCCGCTCATCAGCACTTTGCGCCAATGCGACGGCGTGCCGGATATGTGGGTCGCGCCCGCTTCCCCGAGCCGGACGAGGAACGCGTCGACGCCGTCGTTCGGGTCGCCGAGCGTCAGCGACTCGGCGCCCAAGAGCGCGCGCAACAGGATCTGCAGCCCACCGTAGCGGCGGATGTCGTAGAACGTCGCCCAGCGTTGGCCGGCGACGGGGTGAAACGCGGCGGTCAGCGTGGCGAGCGTATGGGCGACGAGTTTCGGCGGACCGCTGGTGCCGGAAGTCGGCATCGCCCATTCGGTGACGAAGCGGGCCGCGCGCGGCGCGGCGAGCGCGGCGAGCGGCAGGCGGCAGGCGACGCGGGTCGTGATGTCGATCTGAGGCGCCGGTGCGTCAGCGTCATGGACCAACGCGTCGGCGGCGGCGGCGCGCGCCAGCGCGGCGAGCGAATCTGCGCCGGCGCCCGGCGGGCAGAGCACGATCTGGCGCGCGACGCCGTCGAGCTCGATCAACGCCGCCGCCGCCTTGGCCATGTCGCCGACCGCGAGCAGGACGGATCGGCCTTCAAGCCGCGCCAGGCCGTCGCCGAGGCTGCCGGAATCGGCGAAGCGATCGAGTTCGAGCGCAAAGTCGCGCGTCGCCACGCGGCGGCCGCGACCGCTCGCGGCCATCCGTTCGAAAAGGGTCGTGGGGTCAGACAAGCGCGTTGTCGTAGAAGGCGATCAGTTCACCGACGGTCGACGGCAGGCGCCCATCGCCAGCCGCGGTGAACGGGTCGGTCCCGAGCGCGTCCTCGAGCCGCGCCACGAGGATGGCGAAGCACAGAGAATCGAGCCCTGTTTCCATCAGTGGCAAGTCGTCGCTAAGCGGCGCCAGCGTCTTGCTTTGTTCCGCCGCGACCTCGCCAATGGCGGCGAGGATCGTTAACCGAGTCGTCATGACGGGCGTCGCCCCGCGTTGAGGGATATGCCTCATTCTACTATGGTTCCTCGCGCGCGCGCCGCGCCATCTTCGTGAACGGTAAATTTTTATGGTCGATTCCGCTGCGGCCGACGTCGTTTGCCGCGTGATCGAAGAGCGTGACCTCGCCAAAGTCGTCGACTGTCTGATGCGAAGCTTTCCCGAGCGGCCGCGCGCGTATTGGACCGACGGTTTGGCGCGTCTCGCCGCGCGGCCGGCGGTCGGCGACCTGCCGCGCTTCGGCCATCTGCTCGCCGCCGGCGACAAGGTCGTCGGCGCGCTGCTGCAGATCGTCTCGACCCGCGAAACGGAGGCCGGCGCGTTCGCCCGCTGCAACATGGTGGGCTGGTGCGTCGACCCGGACTACCGCGGCTACGCTCACCCGCTCCACGCCCGCGCGATCGGTCGGCGCGAAGTCGTCTATTTCACCGTCACCCCGGCGCCGTTCACGCTGAAGACGCTCGCCGCGGTCGGCTATCGCCGCTATTCCGAGGGTCAAGTCATCTTCGCGCCGCTGCTGTCGCACGGCGAAAGCGGTGCGCGCGTCATCGCGTACGCGCCCGACCAGCCGGAAGCGGCGCTGCTGTCCGAGAGCGACGCGCGCCTGCTCGCCGACCATGCCGCACTCGGCTGCCACGCCTTCATCGCTCTTGCCGGAAACGAGGCGCGGCCGCTCGTCTTCCAGCCGCGGCGGATCTGGCGTGAGCTCATCCCCTGCGTCCACCTGATCTATTGCCGCGAGCCGGGCGACCTTGCGCGCTTCGGCCCAGCCTATGGACGGCGCCTCGCCCGCCACGGCCGCCTCTTCGTCGTCGTCGACGCCGTGGGCCCCATCCCCGGTCTCGCCGGGCGTTATTTCGCCGAGCGCGAGCCGCGTTACTACAAGGGTCCGCGGGCCCCCTCGCCCTGCGATCTCGCCGACAGCGAGCTGGTGATCTTCGGCCGCTGACGCTCGCCCGCTTGCCTTCGCCTCATGAGCGCGAGACAAGCGCCAATGCGTCAACAACGCGCGAGTCGTCTCCTGGAAACGGCCAATATCTTCTCCATTCCCGCCGGCGTCCCGTTCGCGCCGACGCTGGCGCGGGCGCTCGTCGACGGCGCGCTGATCGCGGGATTCCCCGGCGCTGGCGGACCGCTGGCGCTCGCCGACGCGACGATCTACGTGCCAACCCAGCGCGCCGCCGCGGCGTTGGCGCGGGCGCTGGTCGCGGCGAGCGGCGGGGCGAGCCTGATCCTGCCGCGCATCGCCCCGCTCGGCGCCTTCGAGCCGAGCCGCGACGCGCCCGATCCGCTCGCCGACGACGCGTTCGCCGAGGACCAGCTCCCGGCGGCGGTCGGCGAACGTGCCCGGCGAATGACGCTCACGCGGCTCACGCGCGCCTGGGGCCAGGCGCTCAGAGGCGCGATCCGCGGCGTCGACGCCGACGGGCTGCTCACGTTCGACGCGGCAGAGCCGCCGCTGGTGGCGACGAGCCCGGCGCAAGCCTTCGCGCTCGCCGGCGACCTCGCCGGTCTGATCGACGACTTCATCATCGAGGGCGTCGAACCGGAGCGGCTCGCCGACCTCGTCGCCGACCGCTTCGATCCCTATTGGGGCGTCACCCTCGACTTCCTCAAGATCGCCTTCGCTCATTGGCCCGCCTGGCTCGCCGAGCGCGGCCTCGTCGATCGCGCGCGCCGCGCCGCGCTGGCGATCGACGCCGAGATCGAGGCGCTCGCCGCCGGCCTTAAGCGCGGACCGACGATCGTCGCCGGCTCGACCGGCGCCAACAGCGCCACCGCGCGGCTGATGTCGGCGGTCGCGCGCGCCCCGCAGGGCGCGGTGGTGCTGCCCGACCTCGATCGCGACCTCGACGACGCCGCCTGGTCGCTGCTCGGCGATCCCGACGGCGAAGCCGTCGGCGTCGCCGGCCATCCGCAGGCGATCCTCTATCGTCTGCTGGAGATCGTCGGCGTCGGCCGCGACGCGGCGCCCCCGCTCGGCGAAGCGAGCCCAGCGCTCGCCGCTCGCGCGCGTTTCCTCAGCGAAGCCTTGCGCCCGGCTGACTCGACCGACGCCTGGCGCCGCGACCGCAGCGACACAGCCGGCCAGGCTTTGAGCGAAGCGGCGATCGAAAGCGCGCTCGCCAGCGTGGCGATCGTCGAGGCGGCCGACGAGAACGAGGAAGCGCTGGCGCTCGCCTGCGCGATGCGCGAGGCGCTCGACACGCCCGGCCGCACCGCGGCGCTGATCACCCCCGACGTCGCCGTCGCGCGGCGGGTCGCCGCCGAGCTCGCGCGTTGGGGGATCGAGGTCGAACCCTCCGCCGGCCGCCCGCTCGGCGAAACGCAGGCGGGCGTATTCGCGCGGCTGGCGCTCGCCGCGGCGCGCGACTTCGCTCCGTCGACGCTCGCCGCCCTGTTCGGCGACCGACTGATGCGACTCGGCCGCACACGGCGAGCCTTCGACGACGCGGCGCGAGCGCTCGAGATCGGCGTTCTGCGCGTCGTCCTGCCGCCCGGCGGCCTCGCCGACCACGCGACGGCGCTCGCCGCGGGGCGCGCCGTCCAGCGCGCCGCGCACGCCCATCCGGCGCGCCAGCGCCTCACCGACGCCGACTGGAGCGCCGCGGCGGCGCTGCTCGCCGATTCCGCCGCGGCGCTCGCGCCCTTGCGCGCGCTCGGGTCCGACGCGCCGCTTGCCGATTTCGTCGCCGCGCATCGCGCCGCCCTCGCCGCGCTGGCGGCCGAGGATTGCGACTGGCGCGACGCGAGCGGCGGCGAAGCGCTGGAGGCGCTACTGGAAGACTGGGCGGCCGAGGTCGATCCAGGCTTCCGCTGCTCGCTCGCCGATTACGCGGCGCTGTTCGGCGCGGTGCTGGCGGCCGAGCGCGCGCCGCCGTCGCGCGCTTACCACCCGCGCCTGCAGATTCTCGGTCTGCTCGAAGCGCGGCTGCTCGCCTTCGACCTCGCGCTCGTCGCCGGGCTCGACGAGACCGTCTGGCCGCCGGCCGCCGAGACCGACGCCTTCCTCAACCGCTCGATGCGCGCCGCGCTCGGCCTGTCGCCGCCGGAACGGCGCATCGGCCAGACGGCGCATGATTTCGTCGCCGCGCTCGGCGCGCCGCAGGCCATTGTCAGCCGAGCGCGCAAACGCGGCGGCGCGCCGACCGTCGCTTCGCGCTTTCTCCAACGCATCGCCGCCGTCGCCGGCGAGACCGCCTACGCCGCCGCCAAGGCGCGCGGCGCGCGCTATCTCGCGCTCGCCCAGGCGCTCGACCGCCCTGTCGCCTATCGGCCCCGCCGCCGCCCCGAGCCGAAGCCGCCGCTGGCGCTGCGGCCCTCTCAGCTCAGCGTCACCCGGATCGAGACCTTGCGTCGCGACCCTTATGCGATCTTCGCCGAGCGCATTCTCGAGCTGGCGCCGCTCGCGCCGGTCGGCCCCGAGATCGGCCCGCGCGAGATCGGCGACATGTGGCACGCGGCGCTGCAAGCTTACGGCGAAGCCTTCGTCGACGGCGCGCCGCCCGCCGAGGCGCGCGCGCGCCTGCTGGCCTTCGCGCAGGAGCATTTCGCCGCGCCGCTCGCCGACCCGAGCTTCCGCGCGCTGCGCTGGCCGCGCATCGTCGCCGGGCTCGACGCCTTCCTCGCTTTCGACGCCGAACGGCGCATGGCGGTCGAGCGCGTGCTCGTCGAGCGCAGAGGCAAATTCGAATTCCCCCTCGACGACGGCTCGCGCTTCACCCTCGCGGCGCGCGCCGATCGCATCGAGATTCTCAGCGGCGGCGGCGCGGCGCTGATCGATTACAAGACCGGCGCGCCGCCGGGACCCAACGAGGTCAAGGTCGGTTTCGCCCCGCAACTGACCCTCGAAGCGACGATGCTCGCCAACGGCGCGTTCGACGGCGCGCCGGCGATTGAAACGCGTGAAGCGCTTTATTTCAAGCTCGGCGGCGCCGCCGGCGGCGAGGTCAAGCGCCTCAAATTCGACGATTTTCGCGCCGTCGCGGCGCGCCACTTCGACGGACTGAAGGCGCTGCTGGCGCAATTCGCCGATCCGGCGACGCCCTACCCGCCGCGGCTGTTCCCGAAATTCGCCAAGCGGGCGGGCGACTACGACCACCTGGCGCGGGTCAAGGAATGGTCGGCGACCGCCGGCCAGTCCGACGAACCGACGGCGGACGAAGCATGAGCGCGCCGCGGCTCAATATTCCGGTTCCCGTGCGCGAGCGCCAGCGCCAGGCTTCGGACCCCGCCGCCTCGGCCTGGGTTTCAGCCAACGCCGGCTCGGGCAAGACCCATGTGCTGACCCAGCGGGTGCTGCGGCTGCTCATCGCCGGCGCCGCGCCGTCGGGCCTGCTGTGTCTCACCTTCACCAAGACCGCCGCCGCCAACATGGCGGCGCGCGTGTTCGAGACGCTGGCGTCATGGACCGGCCTCGACGACGCGGGCTTGACCGAAGCGATCGCCGAACTCGGCGCGCCGAAGCCGAATGCGCAAGGCCTCGCCTTCGCGCGCCGCCTGTTCGCGCGCGCGATCGAGACCCCGGGCGGGTTGAAGATCCAGACCATCCACGCCTTCTGCGAACGCCTGCTGCATCTCTTCCCGTTCGAGGCCAACGTCCCGGCGAGCTTCAGCGTCGCCGACGACCGCGAGGCGGCGGCGCTGATCGCCGAAGCGCGCACCCGCGCCTTCGCCGAGGAGCTCGGCGCGCCGGACCGCGCCGCGGAGGTCGAACGCGTGGCGCGCGACGCCGGCGCCGAGGGCTTCGACGAACTGCTCGCCAAGACCCTGGCCCGCCGCGCCGATTTCGACGCCCTTGGCGACACAAGAGTCTACGCAGCGGCGCTGCGCCGCGCGCTCGGCCTCGGCGCCAACGACACGAGCGCGACGATCAAGGCGCAGATGCTTACGCCCGCGCCGCAATGGACCCAATGGGCCGACGAACTCGACAACGGCAGCGCGAAAGACCGCGATCTCGCCGCGAGCCTGCGCCGCGCGATTGCAGCGACAAACCTCGACGACCGCCTTTCGGCCTATCTCGACGCGTTCTTCACCAAGGACGGCAAGCCGCGCGGCGGGGAGAAGCGAGGCCTCGTCACCGCGGCGCTCGCCAAACGCCTGCCCAGCCTGCCGCAGCGTCTCGCCGCCGAACAGGAGCGGCTCGTCACGCAACGCGACCGGCTGCGCAGCGCCGAGGCGCTCGAGCGCAGCATTGCGCTCTACCGCGTCGCCGAGGCGACGATCAAACGCTACGCGGAATTGAAAGGCGCGCGCGGCCTGCTCGACTACGACGATCTCATCACCCGCACGCGCGCGCTGCTCGAGCGCGCCGACACGGCCTGGGTGCTGTACAAACTCGACGCTTCGCTCGAGCACCTGCTGGTCGACGAGGCGCAGGACACCTCGCCGGCGCAATGGGCGATCCTCGCCAAGCTCAGCGAGGAGTTTCTCTCCGGCAAAGGCGCGCGCGGCCAGCGCACCTTCTTCGCTGTCGGCGACGAGAAGCAGTCGATCTTCTCCTTCCAGGGCGCCGCGCCGCACATGTTCTCGGCGATGCGCCGCCGGCTCGCGCGACGCCATGAGGAGGCGCGGCTCGCCTTCGCCGCGGTGCCGCTGTCGGTTTCGTTCCGCTCCGCGCCGAACGTCCTCAAGAGCGTCGACGCGGTCTTCGCCGCCGAGCGCGCCTGGCGAGGCCTGACCGGCGACGACGCGCCGCCGCCGCCGCACCAGGCGCTGCGCGACGACCTCAACGGCGCGATCGAGGTCTGGCCGCCGATCGGCGCGGAAAAGACGCCTGAGCGCGAGGACTGGCGCATGCCGCTCGACGAGACCGGCGCCGCCGAGCCGGCGGTGATCGCGGCGCGGCGCATCGCCGCGACGATCAAGGCCTGGCTCGTCCCGGAGGCCGGCGAACGCGTCTACGACGTTTCCGCCGGCCGGCTGCGCCGCATCCTGCCCGGCGACGTGATGGTGCTGGTGCGCTCGCGCGGCGCCTTCTTCGAAGCGATGATCCGCGCGCTGAAGGAAAATGACATCGCGACCGCCGGCGCCGACCGGCTGCTGCTGCGCGACTCGCTGGCGGCGATGGACCTCGCCGCCGCCGGCCGCGCCGCGCTACGGCCTGAAGACGACCTGACGCTGGCGACCGCGCTCAAGTCGCCGCTGATCGGTCTCGACGACGACGACCTGGTCAAGATCGCGCCGGGCCGCGCCGGCTCGCTTTTCGATGCGCTCGCCGCATCGTCTGAGCCGCGATTCGTCTCTGCGCGCGAGCGGCTCGAGACCTGGCGCCAGCGCGCGCGCGAACGCACGCCCTTCGCCTTCTACGCGGCGCTGCTCGGCGCCGACGGCGGGCGGCGGGCGCTGCTCGAGCGTCTCGGCCCCGAAGCGAGCGACGCGATCGACGAAGTTATGGCGTTGGCGCTCGCCCACGAGCGCGAGCAGGCGCCCTCGCTTGCGGCCTTTCTCGCCGAGCTCGAAGCCGACGACGCGCCGATCAAGCGCGACATGGAGGCTAGGAGCGACGGCGTGCGCGTCATGACGGTGCACGCCGCCAAGGGGCTCGAGGCGCCGATCGTCTTTCTCGCCGACGCCTGCTCGGTCGGCTACACGCGCATGACCGAACGCCTGCTCGACCTCGGCGATCGCGAAGCGGGCTCGCCTTTGTTCGTCTGGGCGGCGCGCAAGGCCGAAGATTCTGCGCCGCTCGTCGCCGCGCGCGAACGCGCGCGCGCCGCCGCCGCCGGCGAGCATCGCCGCGTGCTCTATGTCGCGATGACGCGCGCCGCGCAGAGGTTGATCGTCGTCGGCCATCACGGCGTCAACGGCCCGGCCGACGACAATTGGCACGCGCTGGTCGGCGTCGGCCTCGGCGAACTGCTACAGCCCGCGCCGGCGCCGTGGGACGCAAGCGAAACGATTGCGCGTTTCGGCGCGCCGCCGCGCGACGACGCTTGCGCCAGCCCCGCGCCGACGCCGGCGCCCATCGTCGAGCCGGACTGGCTGCGCCGCCCCGCGACGCTCGAATCGCCGCTGACGATTCTGAGCCCGTCGCGCGCCGCCGCGCCGCAGCGGCGAGCCGACGAATCCGGCCGCAGCCGCCGACAGGCGGGCGTGCTCGCCCACGCGCTGCTGCAGCGTCTGCCTGAGGTCGAGCCCCAGCGCCGTCGCGCCGCCGCGGAGAACTTCCTTTCCGCGCAGAGCGGCGCGATCGCCGAAACCGAGCAAGCGTCGCTCGTCGACGCTGCGCTCGCGGTCCTCGCGCTGCCTGCGCTCGCGCCGCTGTTCGCCGCCGGTTCGCGCGCCGAGGTGGCGATCGCCGGCGCCGCGCCGCGAAAGGGCGGGAATGCGCAGCCATTCTTCGGCCGCATCGACCGCCTCGCGGTCGCCGCCGACGCGGTCTACCTCGCCGATTACAAAACCGCTGCGCGGCCCCCCGGCGCCAACCCGCCCGCCTACGTGGCTCAGCTGGCGCTCTACCGCGCGGCGCTGGCGCCGCTCTTTCCCGATCGACCCATTCGCGCCTTCCTCATTTGGCTGACCGGCGTCGAAGCGGTCGAGGTCGCCGCCGCCGAGCTCGACGCGTCGCTCGCCCACCTTGCCGCGAGCTGACAGAAATGCGGCGAAGAGGCGCCGCCAGGGTCCGCCAATTGCCCTGCTAAGGCCCTGATGAGGCCAAAGTTTCCTTTCTAGATCGACGCATGACGATCATTGTGAGACGGCGGCGACCAAGCCGGCGCGTCGCGTCAGCCGACCAGCCGTTAATGCCCCTCACACAACGCAGGCGGTGCGCCTGTCTCGTCGCGGCCGCCGCGATCGCGACAGCCGCGACGACCGCCGCTGTCGCGCAGACTGCGCCGACGGGCGAGGCCGCGCCGACGACCAGCGCTGCCGCGCAGCCCGCTCCGGCCAGCGACGCCGCCCAAACGACGCCGCCGGGCATGGAGCGATACGACCATCCGGTCTATCGCGACGGCCGACTCATCCTTTGGCACGGCGCCTGGCGCGACAGGGTCAAGCCGAAGGACCAGGGGCAGAGCCCCAAGGATCAGGCGCAAGGCCCCAAGGACCAACGCCAGACCGCCGCCGTCCCCGCGCCGGCGAAGCCAAGCCCAAACAGCTTCGTCTTGCTCGCCGATCCAAGCGACGCGTGCGCAACGCGACTTGCGGCTGACTTCGTCGCCGCGATGCAGGCGGGCGGCGCCAGCGGCAAGATCCTCGCCGGCGGGGTCTCGGCCGCCGCGCTCGGCGCCGCCGTCGAGGGCGATCGCGCCGATCTCGCCATCGCGCCGCTGGACGCGCTCGTCGCCGACCCGCAGGCGAGCGCAGTCTGGCGCGAGCGCGCGCCTTTTATCGCCAAGCTCAGCGGCGAACCGATCGAAATCATCGCCGCGCGCGATGTCGCCGACCTTCGCCAGCTCGCCGGACGCGAAGTCGGCTTCGGTCCCGCCGACGGCGCCGACGCGACCAGCGCGGCGGCTCTCTTCAACGCGCTCGGCGTCGCGCCGCGGCCCGCCTACGAGCCGCTCGCCGACGCGCTCAACGACCTTGCGGCCGGGCGTCTCGCCGCCGTCGTCGCGGTCGACGGACGCTGCGCGCCGACGCTGGCGCAGTTCGGCGCCGACCGGCACTTCCACGAGCTCGCCGTCCGCTGGACGCCGGCGTTGCGATCGGTCTATGCGCCGGCCCGGCTGACCGCCAAGGATCGTCCGAACCTCATCGATGCGGCGGAACGGATCGACACCGTCGCCGCTCCGCGCGCGCTCATCGCGCTTGACGCCGCGCCGGGCTCGTCGCGCGCCCAGGCGGCGGCCGCGTTGACCAAGACCTTCTTCGCCGGCTTCGACCGACTGCTCGTCCCCGACAAGGACGGCGCCTGGCGCGACGTCAATCTCGCCGCCGAGGCGCCGTGGCCGCGCCTGCGCGCGGCGCAGGAATGGATCGACGCGGCCCGGCCGGCTTCCGACCCGTCGCTGCAGACGTTCCGCGCCGTCGCGCATGACGCCGCGAGCGCCGACGGCGGCCCGGCGGCGCAGGATTCCGACCGTCTCTACGACAGTCTGATGCAATGGCGCGGGGCGGGGCAATGAAAGGAGGCGCGTAATGCCATTCCTGTTGAAGTCCGTGACCGGCCTGTTCACCGGCGTCGCGCTCGGCGCGCTCAGTCTGGCGTATTGGCCGCAGGTCCAACCGGCGACGGTCGCGGCGCGACCCGTCGTCGAGCAACCCCAGCCGGTCGCGCGATCGGCGCCGGACGCACTCGAGAAATCGGCGCTCGACAAGCTTGCCCTGGCGCTGCGCGACGCGCAGCCGAACGCGGCGCCCGCCGCGGACGGGCCGACGCGCGGCCTGGCGCTGACCGCGACCAACGTCGACTTCAGCGCGCCAAGCGACGACGCGCGGCGGTTGCGGGCGCAGGGCCTGGTCGCGTTGGCCGGCGGCGATGTCGCCGCCGCGCGCGCCTTCCTCGAGCGGGCCGCCGACGCGGGCGACGCGCGCGCGCTGCTGGTGCTCGGCGACGCTTACGATCCGGGGACTCTGACCCGCCTCGGCGCGATCGGCGTCAAGGGCGACGAGTCGCGCGCGCGCGACTACTACCAGCGGGCGAACGACGCCGGCCTCGCCGCCGCGCGACAGCGCATCGCCGCCACCGAGATTTTGCAATAGCGGCGCGTGAGCGGCGCTCAGCGATCGATGCGCGACAGCACGGCGCTGAGCGGGTCGCTGGTCCAGGCGACGTTGACGAAGTCGTCGTGATTGACGTCGCCGGAATCGACGAAGGCGACGACGCCTGGCCGCAGATCGTCGGGCAGCCCGTTTTCGACCGCGACCCCGTCGCGCTGCAATTGCGCGCGCAAAGCGGCGTTCTGGTCGTGGGTTGAAGTCGAGTAGGCGCTGACGAAGAACGCGCCGCCGCGCGACGCCTCGATCCAGCGCGCAAATTTGTCGACCTCGCCATAAAGCGCGTCGAGCAACACCACGCCGCGGACGCGATCGCCGGCGCCGCCCTCGGCCAGCGAAAAGGCCGCAGCCTCGTAGCCGCCGCTATAAGCGGCGACGATCACCGGCATGTGGTGGAAGGTCCAGCGGGAGGTCCCGGGATAGAGGTCGGCGAGCCTGCCCGCCGCCTCGTCGAGGAATTGGGCGAAGGCGCCGGGGCGCCAGAAATTGCCGGCGCTGGAATCGGCGGCGTCGACGGCGAGCTGCGGCGCGACCATGACCGCGTTGAGGTTCGACTGCGCAAGCTGACGGACCGTCTGCTGGCGGTCGACGACGTCGCGCGCCAGGATCGTCTGGTTGCCGTGGAAGTAGACGACGATGACGCCCGGCCGGCTGGGGTCGAAGTCCGGACCGGCGGCGAGCAGCACACGACGATCGTTATAGGTCGTGTCCTCCCATAGCAGGCCGCCGCGGGGCGAGGTGTGGCCGAGCCGGCCGTCGGCGCTGACGTCGAGGAACGGTTTCGCCCGTTCGTTGGTGTCGGCGTCGGCCGGAATCATGCCGCGATAGGGAAAGGCGGAGGTCTTGAACTCCGCGAAGGCGACGTTGCCGCCTCCTGCCGCCTGCATAGTGGAACCTCCGCCCGTGAGCCCCGCCACTGGCCCTGGCCCGGCGTTGCAGCCCGCCACAGCCAACGCCAGCCCGACGCCGGCCGCGCAGCAAAGGACGCGAGTCGGCCGCACGGTCATCGCCGGACCTCCGTCTGGTTTAGGCGCGCGCTAAGCCGCCCGTCGCGGCGCCCCTTCGGATATTACCCCGAAGAACGCGGGCAGCGCCAGCAGGTATGCGACGCCGGCGATCTCGATCACCGAGCCGAGGCCGAAATTGGTGGCGAGCACCGGCGCGGCGGCGGCGCCGATCACCGAGAAGCAACCGTTGACGCCCCACGCCCAGATGAACAGGTGCTCCTTGCCCAGCCGGCCGAGCGTCGTCATTGCGGTCGGCATCGGAAAGCCCATCAGGAAGGCTGGCGGGGCGATGAAGGCGAAGCACCATGCCAGCCGCGCCACATAGGGCAGCGAGCCGATCGCGTCGAGCGCGGCGTTGAGATAGTGGGCGTAACCGATCAGCAGTCCGCCGACGACGAGGAACAGCGCCGGCATGAACAGGCGCTTGATCGGCAATATGCGCTCCGACACCAGCGCCCCCAGCCCCGAGAACACCAGCATGCCGGTGATGAGGATCGAGGCTGAGACGGTTGGATTGCCCAGCGCCATGACGAAATGGGCGATCAGGCCGACTTCGACCATGATGTAGCCGGCGCCAAGGCAGGCGAAATAGACGACGCTCAGGGCCTTGCCCGGCGTCTTGGCGAAGATCGACCGCCAGCCCCAGATCACCGGGATCGCCAGCAGCACTGCGGCGGTGACGCAGGCGACGCCGAGCGTCGCCCAGATCAGCAGATAGCCCCACTCGTCCTGTAGCGGTTCGAGCCGGTCGGGATCGAACAGCACCTGCGGCAGGTCCTTGGTCTTCACGTAGGCGGCGAAGTAAGGCGCGTCGTTGGTCAGCTTACGCGTATTGAAGACGTATCGCTTGGCGATCTCGGCCCAGCCGCCGTTGACCAGCGTATGCCAGGCGAGGCGGCCCATGACGGTCGAAGGCAGCACCCCTTCGTCGGCCCCGCCCGGCGGCCCGCCGGGCTCGGCGCCGGTCCCGTCATCGGGCGGCGCGGTCGGATCGACGTCGGCCTTGGCCGACGAACTGGGCGGTCCGTTGACCGGCGTCGAGAAGAACTGCGCGACATAGCCGTCGAGGGTGCGGTCGGTCTGCGAGCCGTCGTAGAAGAAACCCGGCGAATAGATCTCGTCGAACGACAAATCGCGCGAGTGCTTGCGTAGCGCGGCGATCTCGTCGACGGAGAAGCCACCGCGCTTGTAAAGCACGGTCGCGGTCGAGAGATAGGACGAGGCGACGAAGAACGAGTCGGCCATGCGGTCGCCGTCGAGGGCGCGCGAGGCCGCCGCCATGGTGGCGTAGAGCTTCAGCACCGACTTCGGCGGCTCTTCCTTGTTCCAGATGGTGACCGCCAGCACGCCCCCTTCGGCGAGGGCGCGCATGTAGGTCTCCATCGCCTCCTCGGTGTAGGCGAACTTCTCCACCACGGCGAAGCCGCCGGGATTCGACAGGCCGGTCGAATCGGCGAGGCTCAGGTCGATGACGTCGAACTTCTCTTTGGTCTGGGCGAGGAAGTGGCGGCCCTCGTAATCGACGACACGCACCTTGCTGAGGATGTCGTCGGTGAAATTGCGGAACACCGGGCTGCGGAAGGCTTCGAGAATGGCGCGGTTGCCTTCGGCGACGGTGACGTCCTTCGACCCGGAACTCAGCGCCACCTCGGTCGAGATGCCGCCGCCGAACTGCACGATGAAGGTCTTGGGCGCCTTCTTGATCACATAGGGGTAGTCCATCGGCAGGTAATGGAAATAGGCCGATTCCTTCTCGGTGAGATGGCGCATGACGCCGATCGGGCCGTCACTGTCGATGTAGAGGCCGAGATAGGCGTTGGCCGGCATTTCCGGCAGGTTGAAGCCGGCGTTGTCGGACAGGCCCGGCGCGAAATGCAGGTACGAGGTCGAGTAGGCTTCGAGGAAGCCGAACGGCGACCAGCTCTCATAGACTTTTTTCGCTTCGGGGAGCCGCCGCGCGTAGGAGGCGCCCTTGTAGTCGTTGACCGCGAGGCGCGACAGGCCGAGATCCGGCGCGACGACGAAATGGCCGCCGAACGCGACCGCAGCCGAGACAACGTACGGCGCGAAAGCGCGCCGCGCGCCGGGAAGGAAGCACCACGACACGCAAGAGGCCGCCCACAGCGTCAGCGGCGCGGCGATCAGGTCGACCGGCGGGAAGACGTACATCGCACCGAGAAAGACGAGGCCGCTCAGGCCCGAGCCGGCCAGATCGGCGAAATAGACGCGGCCGAAGGTCTTGTTGCTCTTGAGGAACACGCAGCCGAGAAACACTGCGCCGGCGAGGAACGGCGTCAGCGACGCCAGGAAGATCTCGGCGAGCTTCCATTTCTGGTTCGGATCCGAGACCAGATAGATCGGATTGAAGCCGAGGCGCTGGATGTAGAGATTGGCGCCGACGGCGAGCGGCCCCAACAGGCCCAACGCCACCGAAGCGATCGCCAGCCAATGGCGCGCGAACCAGTTCTTGGCGATCGCCATCACCGCGCTGGTGAGGCCGAAGCCGAGCATCGCCAACGACACGACCAGCGAGCCGAAGTGCGTCCAGTTGCCGACGGCGAAGACGCGCATGATGTCGATCTGCAGCGCGATCACCGCGCCGGCGCCGAGACCGACGGCGAGATAGAGGGCGAGGCGGCCGCCCGCGTCGAGCTCGACGTCGGCTGGGCCGACAATCGTCGCAGCCGCGTCGACGCGCTCGTTCATACGCAGGTCTCCTGACGGAAGTTCTTCGGCGTCGCGCCCCGCGCGCGCGGGCGAGCGCCGCTGGGCGCGCCGATCAATTGTTGTGCGTGCCCTTGATCGCGTCGCCTTCGAGCTTGGTGAAGGGGACGAAGGGCACGATGCGGCCGCCGTAGATGTCGGAGCGCGCGACGGTGATCGAGCCGTCGGTCGCCTGGTTCTTGACGACTTTCAGCACGCGCTGGGCGCCGGGCGGGCCGACCGGAATGACCATGATCCCGTTCGGCTTGAGTTGCTGCAACAGCGGCGGCGGAACGTGGTCGATGCCGCAGGTGACGATGATCTTGTCGAACATGATCGGCTCGGGCGCCGCGGGCGTCGCCGCCGCTGCCGCAGGCGTCGCAGCCGGGGTCGGGCTCGCCGCAGCGGCCGGCGTCGCGCTCTGAGCCGGCGTCGGCGAAGCCGCGGCGGCAGGCGTCGCGGCCGGCGTCGGCGGGGCGACCGGCGCCTCGACCCAGCCGTAATAGCCGTCGGCGTTGCGCGACTGGATCGCCTTGAACTCGACATAGCCGTCGGCGATCAGGCTGTCGTAGATGCCGCGCGTGCGCTCGGCGAGCGGCTTGATGATCTCGACCGTGTAGACCTGATCGGTCAGGTGCGAGAGATAGGCCGACTGGTAGCCGGAGCCGGTTCCGATCTCGAGCACCTTTTCGCCCTGCTTGGGATCGATGGTCGAGGTCATGCGGCCGACGATGTGCGGGCCGGAGATCGTCACGCCGAAGCCGATGTCGAGGAAGGCGTGCTCATAGGCGCGGCCGAGGTTCTGCGGCAGGACGAATTTCTCGCGTGGGGTGAGCAGGAAGGCGCGCTTGTGGCGCTCGTCCCAGATGTCTTCGTTGCGCACCATCGCGCCGAAGCGGTCGAACCGCTCGCCGAGGAACTTCGGATCTTCGCCACGCTGGGCGACGCCCCACTCGATGAACTTCTCGCGGCTGTCCATCGGCGGCGACATGTCGAAAGTGAACGGGGTCGGCACCTTGGCGAACGCGAAGCGCGGAATCAGCGCGCCGCCCACCAGCCCGGCGGCGCCGGCCAAGAATTGTCGTCGCTCCACGAACGCCTCCTCGAATGAAGCAGGAAAGGAAGGAAGGATGCTGCGCCTGATAGCGCAAAATGCGGCGAAACGCGACAGCCGAATTACGGGACGGCGGCGGCCTCCAGTTCGGCCGAATCGCTCGATCAGCGGGCGGTCGGCGAATCGGCCGGCGCGACCTCGAGCGCCCGCCCCATTGGCAGGGCAATGAGGCGCGGCGAGGGCGGCGTGGCGACGAATTCCGGCCCGCCGCCGATGCGGATCACCGCCCCTTCCCGCGCGACCAGCTCGTAGAGCGTCGCGGCGGCGCGCGGCGACAGGCGGATGCAGCCGTGGGAGGCCGGTCGGCCAAGCAAATCGGTCTCCAGCGTGCCGTGAATGGCGTATTGGCCATGGAAGAAGATCGAGTGCGGCATCGGCTCGTTGCCGTACTTCCACGAATAGACCATCGGATAGAGCGCATAGGGGCGGAACTCGCCGCGCGGCGTGGCGCGACCGAGGCTGCCCGAGGAAATCGGCCATTCGTAGCTCACGCCGGCGCCGGCGGCGACGCGCATCACCTGCGCGCCGAGATCGACGTCGACGCGGACCTGCGCAGCGCCGGGCCCCGCGGCCGCCAAAAGGGCGAACGCAACCGCCGGGACGCCTCTCCAGTCCATGCTCAATCCCCAGCCGGCGCGCTTCGCCGCCGTCGCGATTCGGGCCGGACTGCGAGCGTGAGCTCGGCGCGTTTCATGGCGCTTTTCGCGCCACCGCGCAATCGTGATCCTGCAGGTCCTCGGCGTGGCCCCCTTGCGTCAGTTCAGCGCGGTCGGCGAGCAGGACGAAACCCGGCTTGCCGGCGAAAGTCGCGCCGACGGCGATGAGCGATTCGTCCGCCATGTGCGCCTTGGCGTCGGCGACGCCGTCGGCCAGAAGCTCGAGCGGCCGGACGCCGGAAAGGTCGTCGGAGAGCACGCGCCGCGCCCAATAGACGCGCCCCTTCAGCGGTTCGGCCATCGGCCGCCAGATCTCGTCGAACGCGCCGAGGTCGCCGGCGAGCGCCGCCGCGACGGCCTTGTCGAGGCAATCGAGGTGGAGGTGGAGCTGGTCCTGGCTGCGGGCGAACTCGGAATTGATCGCGATCGCAATCTCCTCGCGCGGTAAGGCGACCCCGAGCTTGGCCGCCAGCGCGTCGCGCGCCGACCAGGCGAAGGCGAAATAGTCGGGCGCAACGGAATTGAGCGCGAACGGGTCCTCGATCCCGGTGACGCGCCGGGTCGGAATGGCGAGGAACTGCGCGACGCCGACGCGGTCTTTCAGCAGCGCGACGCCCTGGTCCTCGCCATGCGACAGATCGACCCGCTCGCACGGCGCCGGCCCCTGCCCCGCCTCCGCGTGCGCGACGCACTGACCATGGACGATCGTCCACAACGCCAGCCGGTCGGCGTGCGCCGGCGCAGCCGCAAAAGCGGCGGCGAGCAGGACGGCGAAGACGGGCGCTGACCTCTTCATGGGCTCCCTTTCAAGGCGTTGGACAATCGACGCGGCGGCGACGATCGCCGCGCCAGCCAGGTCTGGCCGACCGGCGGATTCTCATGCTAGCTTTCATGACGACAGGACGACATCCGTCTTCGGCTCGGCCGAAGGACGAGGGACGCGAATCGCCGCGCGTCGCGCTTGTGGCGACAGAAGCAAGGGAAGAGCCATGCAAGGCGACCAACGAGTCATCGAGTACCTGAACAAGGCTCTCCGCCACGAGCTGACCGCCGTCAATCAATATTGGCTGCACTACCGAATTCTCGACAACTGGGGCTTCAAGGACCTCGCCAAGACCTGGCGCAAAGAGTCGATCGAGGAGATGGAGCACGCCGACCTGCTCATCGCCCGCATTCTGTTTCTCGAAGGCCACCCGAACATGCAGCCGAGCGACGGATTGCGGATCGGACAGGACCTCAAGAATATGCTCGAATGCGACCTCGCCGCCGAGGTCGGCGCGCGCACGCTTTACCTCGAAGCCGCTCGGCATTGCGACTCGGCGAACGATCGCGTCTCCAAGAACGTCTTCGAGAAGCTGACGGCGGATGAGGAGCACCACATCGACTTCCTCGAGACTCAGCTCGAGCTCATCCGCCAGATCGGCGTCGAACTCTACGCGCAGAAGCATATGGGCGGGCTGGAAGAGTAGAGCTTCTTCCGACCACGCGGCCGCGGCGCCGGGACGCGATGAGCGTCCCGGTCAGCCTCACACGTGAATCGCCCGCTTCGCCACCGCCAGCGCGGCTTCCTTGACCGCTTCCGACATAGTCGGGTGGGCGTGGCAGGTGCGGGCGAGGTCTTCGGCCGAGCCGCCGAACTCCATCAGCACGGCCGCCTCATGGATCATTTCGCCGGCGCCGAAGCCGACGATGTGGACGCCGAGGACGCGGTCGCTCGCCGCGTCGGCCAGCACTTTGACGAAACCGTCGGTGTGGCGCATCGCCCGCGCGCGGCCGTTGGCGGTGAACGGGAACTTGCCGACCGCGTAGGCGATTCCCGCCGCCTTCAGCTCTTCCTCGCTGCTGCCGACGCTCGCGATCTCCGGGCTGGTGTAAACGACGCCGGGAATGACGTCATAGTTCACGTGGCCCGCCTGACCGGCGAGGATTTCGGCGAGCGCCATGCCCTCGTCCTCGGCCTTGTGGGCGAGCATCGGCCCGCGCACGACGTCGCCGATCGCGTAGACGGTCGCAACGTTGGTGGCGAAATGATTGTCGATCAGCACTTGGCCGCGCTCGGTCGCGACGCCAAGCGCCTCCAGCCCGAGACCCTGCGTGTAGGGGCGGCGGCCGATCGCCACCAGCACCACTTCCGCCTCGAGCGTGCGCGCCGCGCCGCCGGCGGCGGGCTCGATCGTCGCCTTGACGCCATTCTGACTCTTCTCGACCGCGGCGACCTTGTGCGAAAGATGGAACGTGAACCCCTGCTTCTCGAGCAGGCGCTGCGTCTGCTTGCCGACTTCGCCGTCCATGCCGGGCAGGATGCGATCGAGGAACTCCACCACCGTCACCTCGGCGCCGAGCCGACGCCAGACCGAGCCGAGTTCGAGCCCGATCACCCCGGCCCCGACGACGATCAGCGACCTCGGCGGCTTCGCCAGCGACAGCGCGCCGGTCGAGGAGACGATCTGACGCTCGTCGATCTCGATCCCCGGCAGGCGGGCGACGTCGGACCCCGTGGCGATGACGATCGCCTTGGCCTCGTGGGTCGTTTCGGCGCCGTCGGCGCCGACGACCACGACGTGGCCCGGCGCCGTGATGCGGCCCTCGCCTTGCAGCCAGTCGATCTTGTTCTTCTTGAACAGGAAGGCGACGCCGTTGACGTTAGCGGCGACGGTGTCGTCCTTGTGCTTCATCATCGCGCGAAGATCGAGCTTGGGCGGCGCGACGACGACGCCGAGCGCGCCCAGCCCGTGGCCCGCCTCCTCGAACATTTCGGAGGCGTACAGCAGCGCTTTCGAGGGAATGCAGCCGATGTTGAGGCAGGTCCCGCCGAGTGTCTTGCGCTTCTCGACCACGGCGACTTTCATGCCCAGCTGCGCGGCGCGGATCGCGCAGACGTAGCCGCCGGGGCCGGCGCCGATCACCACAACGTCGTAAGCCATTCGCCCGCTCGCTTTCCTTCTATTCCGCTCAGAGCAACGCCAACTGGACGAGCATCATCAGCAGGCCGATGAGGCCGATCGCCCACAGCGCGGTGCGCACGTAGATCCATCCCAACACATAGGCCGGCAGATAGACGAGCCGCGCGATGACCCAGATCCAGGCTCCCCAACTGCCTGCATGATGGGTCGCGATCAGCGCGAGATCGACCGCCACGAACGGCACCCAGTTCTCGATGTAGTTGGCGAGCGCCCGCTTGGCGCGGCCGCAGGCGAGCCCCTTGGCCGCCGGGGCGTCGTCGCGCGGCGTGAACAGCCACGCGTCGCCGAACTCTGCGCGCGACGTCAAGATTTGCGTGAACAGATAGACGAACCACAGAACGACGCTCAGTTCCAGGCAGAGAAGTTCGCTCATCGTTTCCCCCGTTTTGTTCGCTCGGCCGCTAGAGGTCGAGCACCAGTCGCGCCGGGTCCTCCAGCGCCTCCTTGACCCGCACCAGGAAGGTCACCGCCTCCTTGCCGTCGACGACGCGGTGATCGTAGCTGAGCGCGAGATACATCATCGGCCGGATCTCGATCTTGCCGTTGACGACCATCGGCCGCTCCTGGATCTTGTGCATGCCCAAGATGCCAGACTGCGGCGCGTTGAGGATCGGCGTCGACATCAGCGAGCCGTAGATGCCGCCGTTGGTGATGGTGAAGGTCCCGCCTTGCATCTCCTCGATCTTCAGCGCGCCGTCGCGCGCGCGCTTGCCGAGGTCGGCGATCGCCTTTTCGATCCCGGCGACCGTCAGCGCGTCGCAATCACGCACCACCGGCACCACCAGACCGCGGTCGGTGCCGACGGCGATGCCGAGGTGGTAGTAGTTCTTGTAGACGAGGTCGGCGCCGTCGATCTCGGCGTTGACCGCCGGGACGTCCTTCAACGCCTGGACGCAAGCTTTGACGAAGAAGCCCATGAAGCCGAGCTTGGCGCCGTGTTTCTTCTCGAACGCGTCCTTGTAGCGGACGCGCATCGCCATCACTTCGCCCATGTCGACCTCGTTGAAGGTCGTCAGCATCGCGGCGGTGTTCTGCGCGTCCTTGAGACGGCGGGCGATGGTCTGGCGCAGCTTGGTCAGCCGCACCCGCTCCTCGCGCTGCGAATCCTCGGGCGCGGCGGGCGCGCGCAAGGCCGCCGCTGGGACCGGCGTCGGCGCGACAGGCGCGGGCGCGACCGGCGCGGGGGCGGCCGGCGGCGGCGCGATAGGGGCCGGCGCGGGCGCAGCGGCGGGCCGGGCGACCGCCTCGATCACGTCGCCCTTCAGCACCTGGCCGCGCTTGCCGCTGCCGGCGACCATCGACAGGTCGACCGCCTTCTCCGCGGCGAGCTTGGCTGCCGACGGGGCGGGCGGCATCGCCGTCGGCGCCGCCGATTGCGGCGCGGGCGGCGCCTTGGCGGCGGGCCTCGCCGCGCCGGCCGCCTCGGCGGTCAGGCCGCCGAGCAGCGCGCCGATCGCCACCGTCTGGCCGGTCTCGACGCTGATCTCGGTCAACACGCCGGCGGCCGGCGCATTGACTTCCAGCGTCACCTTGTCGGTTTCGAGTTCGACCAGCGGCTCATCGGCTTTGACCGTGTCGCCGCGCTGCTTGAACCATTTGCCGACGGTCGCTTCGGAGATCGACTCGCCGAGCGTCGGGACCCTAATTTCTGTCAACATCGGAACACTTGCGCCGCGGACGGCGCCCTTCTCGTCAAGGGGAAACGCTGGAAACGGCTGCGCGCGGCTCGACCGGCCGCAGCGCCACCGTCGGCATGAGAAAGTTCTGGTAGAAAAAGCCGCGCGCCGAAAGCACGACCGGATCGCGCGCCTGCAGCGCTTCGATCTCCTGGCGGTCGCCGGCCTCGATGATCGCCACGCCCCAAGCGCCGGCCGGGTCGGCCACGGCGCCGATCGCCGCGACCCGGCCGACCTCGACATAGGCGCGCCAGTACTGGCCATGCGCCGCCATCAGCGCCCGCTCCTCGTCGGTCATGTCGGCAAGGAAGCTCGGGCGCGGCGGCGTCAGGCGGCAGAGGAAGTGCGGCATCGCGGTGAGCGCCTTCTCATCGCCTCGCGCGAGGGCGGGAGCCCCTCACGCAAAGCACTCGTCGAGGAACGTCTTGAGCTGAGCGAGATGCCTGGACATCAAGCCGCTCGCCGTCGCGGCGGCGGCCGGCCGGCCGGCGTAATGCGCGCGTTTGGCCTTGCCGCCGACCTGGGCGAGGACCCATTCGAGATAGGGCTCGACGAAGGTCCAGGCGCCCATGTTCTTCGGCTCTTCCTGGCACCACACCAGGTCGGCCTTCTTGAAGCGCGATAGCTCCTTGACCAGGCTCTTGAGCGGGAACGGATAGAGCTGTTCGACCCGCAGCAGGTAGACGTCGTCGACGCCGCGCTTCTCCCGTTCCTCGTAGAGATCGTAAAAGACCTTGCCCGCACACAGGATCACGCGCCGGATCTTGTCGTCGCGCACGAGCTTGATCTTCTCGCCCTTGTGGGTCTCGGCGGTGTCCCAAAGCAGGCGATGGAAGCTCGTGCCCGCGGCGAAGGCTTCCAGGCTCGACACCGCCCGCTTGTTGCGCAGCATCGACTTCGGCGTCATCACGATCAGCGGCTTGCGGAACTCGCGCTTGATCTGACGGCGCAGCGCGTGGAAGAAATTGGCTGGCGTCGTCGGATAGACGACCTGCATGTTGTCCTCGGCGCAGAGCTGCAGATAGCGCTCGAGCCGAGCCGAGGAATGTTCCGGCCCCTGCCCTTCGTAGCCGTGCGGCAGCAGGCAGACGAGGCCGGACATGCGCAGCCACTTGCGTTCGCCCGACGAGATGAACTGATCGAACACCACCTGCGCGCCGTTGGCGAAATCGCCGAACTGCGCTTCCCACAAGGTCAGCGAATTCGGCTCGGCGAGCGAATAGCCGTATTCGAAGCCGAGCACCGCCTCTTCCGAGAGCATCGAGTTGATGACCTCGTAGCGCGCTTGACCGTCGCGGATGTGGTTGAGCGGGATGTAGCGCGCTTCGGTCTGCTGATCGATCAGCACCGAGTGGCGCGACGAGAAGGTGCCGCGCTCGCTGTCCTGGCCCGACAGACGCACCGGAAAACCTTCGTCGAGCAGCGAACCGAACGCCAGCGATTCGGCGGTCGCCCAGTCGAGGCCCTCGCCGGTCTCGATCGCGGCGCGGCGGGCGTCGAGGAAGCGCTGGATCGTCTTGTGGACGCTGAAGCCTTCCGGCGGCACGGTCGTGCGCTGGGCGATGAACTTCAGTCGGTCGAGGTCGACGCCAGTCTGGCCGCGACGGTCGTCGTCGGCGAGATCCTGGGCCGCCTTGAAGCCGGACCAACGGCCGTCGAGCCAGTCGGCCTTGTTGGCGACATAGGCCTGGCCGGCCTCGTATTCGGCCTCGAGGCGCTGACGCCAGTCGGCGCGCATCTTGTCGACTTCGCCTTTGGTGACGATGCCTTCCTCGACCAGCTTCTCGGCGTAGATCTGCAGTGTCGTCGGATGGGCGCGGATGGCGCGATACATCAGCGGCTGGGTGAAGGCCGGTTCGTCGCCCTCGTTGTGGCCGAAGCGGCGGTAGCAGAACATGTCGATCACGACCGGCTTGTGGAAGCGCTGCCGGTATTCGGTGGCGACCTTGGCGCAGAACACCACCGCTTCGGGGTCGTCGCCGTTGGCGTGGAAAATCGGCGCCTCGACCAGCTTGGCGACGTCGGAAGGGTACGGCGACGAGCGCGAGTAGCGCGGGTAGGTGGTGAAGCCGATCTGGTTGTTGACGATGAAATGCACCGAACCGCCGGTGCGATGGCCGCGCAGGCCGGAAAGGCCGAAGCATTCGGCGACCACGCCCTGGCCGGCGAAGGCCGCGTCGCCGTGGATCAGTAGCGCCAGAACCTTGGTTCGCTCGATGTAGTCGTCGAGCTGATCCTGCTTGGCGCGCACCTTGCCGAGCACGACCGGGTCGACGATCTCGAGATGCGACGGGTTGGCGGTCAGCGACAGGTGGACGCGATTGTTGTCGAACTCGCGGTCGGACGAAGCGCCGAGATGGTACTTCACGTCGCCGGAGCCTTCGACCTCGTCGGGCGAGATCGAGCCGCCCTTGAACTCGTGGAAGATGGCGCGGTGCGGCTTGCCCATGACCTGGCTGAGCACATTGAGGCGGCCGCGGTGGGCCATGCCGAGCGCGATCTCCTTGAGGCCGAGCTGGCCGCCGCGCTTGATGATCTGCTCGAGCGCCGGGATCATCGCCTCCGCGCCGTCGAGGCCGAAGCGCTTGCCGCCGGGATACTTGATGTCGAAGAAATTCTCGAAGCCCTCGGCCTCGACCAGCTTGCTGAGGATCGCGCGCTTGCCTTCCTTGGTGAATTGGATCTCCTTGCCCGGCCCCTCGATGCGCTCCTGGATCCACGCCTTCTCGGCGGGATCGGAGATGTGGACGAACTCGAATCCGATGGTGCCGCAATAGGTGCGGCGCAGGATCGCCAGCATCTCGCGCACGGTCCCGTATTCGAGGCCGAGCACGTGGTCGATGAAGATCTTGCGGTCCCAGTCGCTTTCGAGGAAGCCGTAGGTGGCCGGATGCAGCTCCTCGTGATCCTTCTGCGGTTCGAGACCGAGCGGATCGAGATTGGCGTGCAGATGGCCGCGCATGCGATAGGCGCGGATCATCATCAGCGCACGCACGCTGTCGCGGGTGGCGCGATGGATCGCATCGTCGCTCTGCGGCGCTTCGGGCGCGGCGGCGGCGCGCGCGCGCAGCTTGTCGGCGATCGTCTTCTCGGTCGCCGGCCAGTCGCCGTCGAGCGCGTTGGTCAGCTCGTCCTTAGGAACGATCGGCCAGTTGGGCCGCCGCCACGAGGCGCCGTCTGCGGTCTTGCCGACGCTGGCGGGATCGTCGCCGAGCGCGTCGAAGAACTCGCGCCAGCCCGCCTCGATCGAGTACGGGTCCTTTTCGTATTTGGCCTGCAGCGCCTCGATATAGGCGCTGTTGGCCCCGTAGAGGAACGAGGTTTGCAGCAGCTGCTGGTTGATGTCCTGCCGCGTCATGTCCGGCCTCCCGTCACTTGCCGTTCAACACGTCGACCAACGTCTTGCCGAGCCGCGCCGGCGACGGCGAAACGCGAATGCCCGCCGCCGTCATCGCCTCGATCTTGTCTTCGGCGCCGCCCTTGCCGCCGGCGATGATCGCCCCGGCGTGGCCCATGCGGCGGCCGGGCGGCGCGGTGCGGCCGGCGATGAAGCCGACGACCGGCTTGGCGCGGCCGCGCTTCGCCTCGTCCTTGAGGAACGCGGCCGCGTCTTCCTCGGCCTGGCCGCCGATCTCGCCGATCATGACGATCGACTTGGTCGCTTCGTCGGCGAGGAACATCTCCAGCGCTTCGATGAAGTCCATGCCCTTGACCGGATCGCCGCCGATGCCGACCGCAGTCGTCTGGCCGAGGCCCTCGCGGGTGGTCTGGAACACCGCCTCGTAAGTCAGCGTGCCGGAGCGCGAGACGATGCCGACGCTGCCGGGCTCGAAGATATTGCCCGGCATGATGCCGATCTTGCATTCGCCCGCCGTCATCACGCCCGGGCAGTTCGGCCCGACCAGGATCGACTTCGACCCCGACAGCGCGCGCTTGACCTTGACCATGTCGAGCGCCGGGATGCCCTCGGTGATGCAGACGATCAGCGGGATCTCGGCGGCGATCGCCTCGCAGATCGCGTCGGCCGCGCCGGGCGGGGGAACGTAGACCACCGAAGCGTCGGCGCCGGTCGCCTCGCGCGCCTCGGCGACGGTGTCGAACACCGGCAGGCCGAGATGGATCGAGCCGCCCTTCCCCGGCGAGGTGCCGCCGACCATCTTGGTGCCGTAGGCGATCGCCTGCTCGGAATGGAAGGTGCCATTCTTGCCGGTGAAGCCCTGGGTGATGACCTTGGTTTCAGCGTTGACGAGGATCGACATCAGCGCGCCCCCTGCCCGGCGGAGCGGACCGCCGCCACGATCTTTTGCGCCGCGTCGTCGAGGTCGTCGGCGGCAATGACGTTGAGGCCGGACTCGCGCAGGATCTTCTTGCCGAGATCGACGTTGGTGCCCTCGAGGCGCACCACCAGCGGCGCCGTGAGGCCCGTCTCCTTGACTGCCGCGATCACGCCCTCGGCGATGACGTCGCAACGCATGATGCCGCCGAAGATATTGACGAGAATCCCCTTCACGTTGGGGTCGGCGGTGATGATCTTGAACGCCGCCGTCACCTTGTCCTTCGAGGCGCCGCCGCCGACGTCGAGGAAATTGGCGGGGCTTTCGCCGTAAAGCTTGATGATGTCCATCGTCGCCATGGCGAGGCCGGCGCCGTTCACCATGCAGCCGATCGTCCCGTCGAGCGCGACGTAGTTGAGGTCGTGCTTGGAGGCCTCGATCTCCTTGGCGTCCTCCTCGGTCTCGTCGCGCAGCGCGAGGATGTCGGGGTGGCGATAAAGCGCGTTGTCGTCGAAGGCGACCTTGGCGTCGAGCACCCTGAGCTGGCCGTCGGTGGTGACGATCAGCGGGTTGATCTCGAGCATCGACATGTCCTTGGCGACAAAGGCGGCGTAGAGCTTGGCGATCAGCGCCTCCGCCTGCTTGGCGAGGCCGCCGGTCAGGCCGAGCGCGCGCGCCGCCGTGCGGCCGTGGTGCGGCATGACGCCGGTCGCCGGATCGATCGAGAAGCTATGGATCTTTTCCGGCGTCTTGTGGGCGACGTCTTCGATGTTGACGCCGCCTTCGGTCGACAGCACGAACGACACCCGGCTCGCCTTGCGGTCGACCAGCGCCGACAGATAGAGCTCGCGGTCGATCGACGAGCCGTCTTCGATATAGAGGCGGTTGACCTGCTTGCCAGCCGGGCCGGTCTGCACGGTGACCAGCGTCGCGCCGAGCATCTCGCTCGCGAAGCGCTTCACTTCATCGACCGAACGGGCGAGGCGGACGCCGCCCTTGTCGCCCGCTTTCGCTTCCTTGAACTTGCCCTTGCCGCGGCCGCCGGCATGGATCTGGCTCTTGACCACCCAGATCGGCCCCGGCAACGCTTTGGCCGCCGCAACCGCCTCGTCGGGCGTGAACGCCGGCTTGCCGGCCGAGATCGGCGCGGCGAAATCGGCAAGCACCGCCTTAGCTTGATATTCGTGGATGTTCATCGCCGGTCGTTCTCCCCCCCGACAAAAGCGTCATCGCCAGCCGTCGCCGGCCGCGAAAGGATTCAGGCGGCGAGCGCCGGGTTGATCGTCTTGCAGGCTTCGGTCAGGCCCTGGACCGCGGCGACCGACTTCTCGAACATCGCCTTCTCGCTGGCGTCGAAGGCGATCTCGACCACGCGCTCGACGCCCCCCGCGCCGATGACGACCGGCACGCCGACGAACGTGTCCTTGACCCCGTATTGACCGGAGAGATAGGCGGCGCACGGCAGCACGCGGCGCTGATCCTTGAGGTAGGACTCGGCCATGGCGATGCCGGAGGCGGCCGGCGCGTAGAAAGCGGAGCCGGTCTTGAGCAGATTGACGATCTCGCCGCCGCCCTTGCGGGTGCGCTCGATGATCGCGTCGAGGCGCGCCTGCGTCGTCCAGCCCATCTTGACCAGGTCGGGGAGCGGAATGCCGGCGACCGTCGAGTAGCGCGCGATCGGCGCCATGTCGTCGCCGTGGCCGCCGAGCACGAAGGCGGTGACGTCTTCGACCGAGACGTTGAACTCCTCGGCGAGGAAAGTGCGGAAGCGCGCCGAGTCGAGCACCCCGGCCATGCCGACGATCTTGTTGTGCGGCAGACCGGAGAATTTCTGCAGCGCCCACACCATCGCGTCGAGCGGGTTGGTGATGCAGATGACGAAGGCGCCGGGGGCGTAGGTCTTGATCCCGGCGCCGACCGCCTCCATCACCTTGAGATTGATGCCAAGCAGGTCGTCGCGGCTCATGCCCGGCTTGCGCGGCACGCCGGCGGTGACGATGATCACGTCGGCGCCGGCGATCGCTTCGTAGGAGCTGGCGCCGACGAGCTTGGCGTTGAAGCCTTCGACCGGGCCGGCCTCGGCGAGATCGAGCGCCTTGCCCTGCGGAACGCCGTCGACGATGTCGAACAGCACGACGTCGCCGAGTTCCTTCACCGCCGCGAGCAGGGCCAAGGTGCCGCCGATCTGTCCGGCCCCGATCAAAGCAATCTTCTTTCGCGCCATGGAATTTTCCCGCTTTCGTGACGTCGCCGCCGTCGACGGAGCGGCGCGACAAAACCGCGCGGTTTGTCGCCCCAACGCCCCTGACCCATCAAGCCTAACTTTTGGCGCAGACGCCCGCGGCTGAGTCAGCATAAAGCCCAACTGGGACCCAGGTCTCGCAATTTCAATGGTTTGCACGCGCGAATTGTCGCGCCGCCCCTTCATCGCGAGCCAGAATCGGCGGCTTTGAGTTACAATAACTGTAACCTGTAATGCTGCGATTCGCCGCAGGCGAGCGCCGCAACGACCACCGCCCGACCGCCCCGCCAAGCTTTTTACAGCGCGCCGCGCGCCTTTTGGCTGTGAAAATACGCCGCCTTGCGGGCGCGCATGATCTCGCCGAGCGGGCGGTGGTCGGCGAGCCCGCCCCAGGGATCGAACCGCAGTCCTTCGACGTTGGGCTCGACCGCCTCGAGCGTCAGGCGCGCGACGACGAGCGGCGGCGCGCGACGCTCATCCCAGGCGACGGTCGGGTCCTCGATCGGCGTCGAAGGCTTGACCGGCGTCAGGCGCGCCCGCGCGGCGTAGGGCCCGACGGCGAAAGGCGACAGCGTGTCGAAGGTCTCGCTGGCGAAACCGGAGAACGGGCGGCCGACCGTCGCGGCGAGGCGCTTCAGCCGCCTGAGGCCGGCGACAAGGCCGTTGCGGCGGATCAGTCCGAGCGCGACCGCCGGCAGGCCGCGCCGCGAGTCGGCGACGAGGTTGACGAATTCGTCGCTGTCGCGCGCGCCGAAGCTCGTCTGATTGACGAACAGGAAGTCCTGCGCTGCGGCCGCGCCGCCGAGCGCCGCCGCGCCTTCGACGCCCAGAACCTTCACCGCAAAGCCGCGGATGTCGGGCTTGGCGTTCGGCTGCACGGCGCCGCTGGCGTTGGAAAGGCGCGCCAGCGCCTGATAGACGCGCGGGGCGGCGAAAATTCCGTGCCGCGCGTAGTCCGGCAGGCCGTCGAGGATCTCGAGCGTTCCGCGCGCGGCGAGCAACGGCTTGCGATGCAGAAGCCGCCCGGCGCCGTAACGCGCCGACATCGCCGCGTGAACCGGCGCGAGCTTTTCCGCCTGGCGGGCGAAGCGCCCCTCCTCGTCGGGCGCAATGCGTTCGCGCCACGCTGTCGACGGTCCCTCGCCCATAGGTTCTCCCGGTTGTCCACGCCGGTTTCGACCGGCGCGCGACATTGGCCCGGCGCGTCCACGCCGACAAGCGCCAAGAGCCGCTCAGCGGCTCGAGCGGATGTGGTTGCGCAGCACCGGATAGACCTGCGTCTCCCAGCGGCGGCCGTTGAAGACGCCGTAATGGCCGACGCCCGGCTGCAGATGATGCGTCTTCATGTAGGGCCTGAGGCCCGAGCACAGGTCCTGCGCCGCAAGCGTCTGGCCGACGGCGCAGATGTCGTCCTTTTCGCCCTCGACGGTGAGCAGGAAGGTCTTGCGGATCGCCTTCGGCTCGACGACGCGGCCCTTGTGCGTCATCTGGCCGAGCGGCAGCAGATGGCGCTGGAACACCTGGTCGACCGTCTCGAGATAGAAGTCGGCGCTCATGTCCATGATGGCGAAATATTCGCGATAGAAGGCGCTGATCGCGTCCGCCTTTTCGAAATCGCCAGCGATGCGATGCTGGAACAGATCGACGAAAGACTTGGCGTGGCGCTCGGCGTTCATGCTCATGAACGCGCAGAGCTGGAGGAAGCCCGGATAGACCCGCCGCCCGCCGCCTTCGAATTGCGTCGGCACGACGCCGATGAGGTTGTCGCGGAACCACTCGATCGGCTTTCCTTGCGCCAGTTCGTTGACCTTGGTCGGCGCGACGCGCGTGTCGATCGGCCCGGCCATCAACGTCAGGCTTGCCGGCTGCACGCCGCCCTCGGCGGCGAGCACGGCGGTGGCGATCAGCGCGCTGACCGTCGGCTGGCAGACGGCGACGATGTGGCAGTCCTCGCCGATGTGACGGACAAAATCGATCAGGGTCTGAGTGTAGTCGTCGAGGCCGAAGCCGCCCGCCCCCGGCTTGACGTTGCGCGGGTTGACCCAATCGGTGACGTAGACCTGATGGTCGCTGAGCAGCGTGCGCAACGTGCCGCGCAACAGCGTGGCGAAATGGCCCGACATCGGCGCGACCAGCAGCACCTTCGGGTCATCGCCGCCGCCCGCCTTTTGGAAATGGCGCAGCTCGCAGAACGGCGTCGCCGCGGCGACGCTCTGAGCGACAGCGAACGCCTTTGCGCCGACCTCGATCGCGTCGACTTCCCAATCGGGCCGCGCGTGGGTGAAGCCGGCAAGCGCCACCAGTTCGTAATAGGCGGCCATCTTGCGCCACGGCGCGGCGAAGGGTTGCGACGCCCACGCTTCGAGGATGGCCTGCGCATTGGCGGCGAGCAGCCGCATGCGGTCGCCGACATCGGCCATGCCCTGGTAGGCGTCGTAGATCATCGGGCGACCCATTGCTGCCGTTTGCAGTGCAGCAAACGATATGCCATCGGCAATGGCAGGCCGGCATGTGGCTTGCACCGCCACAATCGGGTCGCTCGCGCCCCTCTGCGCGTCTGATCTTGGGCTTCCGCCATGCCGCGAACGACGTTGACCATCAGCAGCAAGAACTACTCCTCGTGGTCGCTGCGCGGCTGGCTGATGGCCAAACTCGCCGGAATCAAATTCGCGGAGGTCGTCGTCGAGCCGAACGACGCCGACGCGCGGGCCGAAATCCTGCTGCTGTCGCCGTCGATCCTCGTTCCCTGTCTAACCTACGCCGAGCTGAAGGTGTGGGACACATTGGCGATTGGCGAATTCCTGAACGAAGTTGCGCCAAAAGCGGGCCTGTTGCCTAAAGATAAGGCAAAACGCGCCCATTGCCGCTCCGTCTGCGGCGAGATGCATTCGGGCTTCGTCTCACTTAGGCAGGCGTTGCCGATGAACATCCGCGCCGAATTCCCTGGCTTCAAGATCTGGTCGAAGGCCCAGGCCGACATCGAGCGCATTCTCGTCATCTGGCGCGAGTGCCTTTCCGCCTATGGCGGACCGTTCCTGTTCGGCGAGGTCTCGATGGCCGACGCGATGTACGCGCCGGTGGTCAGCCGCTTCCGCACCTACGACGTCAAGCTCGACGGGCCGGCCAAGGCCTACGCCGACCGCATTTGGGATCTGCCGGCGATGCGCGAATGGCGGGAGGCGGCGCTGGCGGAGAAGGAGGAGATCGAAGAGCTCGAGGTCGAGTTCTGAAGCCGCGGCTTTCTGATCAGCGTCATGGCCGGCTTCACCACTTTTCCCGCCATGGCCGGGCTTGACCCGGCCATCCACGTCTTCGGCCACCGCAAACGTTCAGCGTACGCGCGCGCCGCGCAACGCCGCTCATTGAGAGCTTGGAGGCGATTCTGCGCTGGCGAACTTCAAACTCAAGGACGGCCTGAAAGGCCGCCGCCGGAGGCGGT
>NZ_JBEKVH010000002.1:0-60002 GCF_049514155.1 Roseiarcus sp.
CGCTTCATGGCCTCGAAGAACTCGCTGTTGGACTTAGTGTCCTTCATCTTGTCGAGCAGGAACTCGATCGCCGACAGCTCGTCCATCGGGTGCAGGAGCTTGCGCAGAATCCACATCTTGGCGAGCTCGCCCTGGTCGGTGATGAGCTCTTCCTTGCGCGTGCCGGAACGGTTGATGTTGACCGCCGGGAAGACCCGCTTTTCGGAAACGCGCCGGTCGAGGTGGATTTCGCTGTTGCCGGTGCCCTTGAACTCCTCGTAGATGACGTCGTCCATCTTCGAGCCGGTATCAATGAGCGCGGTGGCAAGGATGGTCAGACTGCCACCCTCCTCGATGTTGCGGGCCGCACCGAAGAAGCGCTTCGGGCGCTGCAGCGCATTGGCGTCCACGCCGCCCGTCAGCACCTTGCCGGAGGACGGCACCACGGTGTTGTAGGCGCGGCCGAGCCGGGTGATCGAATCGAGCAGGATCACGACATCGCGGCCGTGCTCGACCAGACGCTTGGCTTTCTCGATCACCATTTCCGCGACCTGGACGTGGCGCGCCGCCGGCTCGTCGAAGGTCGAGGAGATCACCTCACCTTTGACCGAGCGCTGCATGTCTGTCACTTCCTCCGGCCGCTCGTCGATCAAGAGCACGATCAGGTAGCATTCCGGGTGATTGGCGGTGATGGCATGGGCGATGTTCTGCAGCAGCACCGTCTTGCCGGTGCGCGGCGGCGACACGATCAGCGCGCGCTGGCCCTTGCCGATCGGCGAAACGATGTCGATTACCCGAACCGACATGTCCTTACGGGTCGGATCGTCGACCTCGAGCTTCAGGCGCTCGTCGGGATAGAGCGGCGTGAGGTTGTCGAAGTGCACCTTGTGGCGCGTCTTTTCCGGATCCTCGAAATTGATCGCATTGCACTTCAGCAGCGCGAAATAGCGCTCGCCCTCCTTGGGGCTGCGAATCACGCCTTCGACCGTGTCGCCGGTGCGCAGGCCAAGGCGACGGATCTGCGACGGCGAAACGTAGATGTCGTCGGGACCGGCGAGATAATTGGCGTCGGGCGAGCGTAGGAAGCCGAAGCCGTCCTGCAAAATCTCGATCACCCCTTCGCCGATGATTTCGACCTCGCGCGCCGCCAGCTGCTTGAGGATGGCGAACATCAGCTCCTGCTTGCGCATGATCGAGGCGTTTTCGACCTCGTTCTCCTCGGCGAACGAGAGGAGTTCGGTCGGCGATTTCTTCTTGAGGTCTTGGAGTTTGATTTCCCGCATTGGGATGGTCTCGGATGTTCGGCGAGGGCAAGGGAAAGATGGGCGCGGGACCCAAGTCGAAGCGGTTGACCGCTTCGGCCGGCGTCGTCGGGATCGGGGAGATCCGCGCGCCGGCGGGGGCGCCCGTGGAAGGCGAGGGCCCCCGTTTAAACGGCTTCGACGAATCTTTCAACGACTGATTTCGCGGAGCGATTTCCGGGCCGCCGCCGCTTACGGCTTCATCACCACCAGGAAGACGACGAGGATCATGATCGCCGTCGGCGCTTCGTTGATGATGCGGTAGAAACGCGACGAATGGCGGTTGCGGTCCTCGGCGAAGGCGCGGACGCGGGCCGAAAAGAAGCCGTGCAGCCCCGTCAACAGCAGCACCAACGCCAGTTTGGCGTGGAGCCATGGCGAGAGGAAATAACCTTCGCGCCAGGCGAGCAGCAGCCCGGTGATCCAGACGGCGATCATCGCCGGGTTGACGATGCCCCTGAGCAGCCGCCGCTCCATGACTTTGAACTGCTCGGAGGTTGCCGACTTTGGCTCCGCCTCCGCGTGATAGACGAACAGCCGCGGCAGATAGAGCATGCCCGCCATCCACGAGATGACCGCGACGATATGCAGGACCTTGATCCAGAGATCGATCGAATTCATGCGTGAGGAGACCGCTGTTGCGCCGAGAGGGGCCAACTTGCCATGCGAGCGCGGCGAGGGCAAAGCCGAGCGCGATTCCCACAGGAGGCCCGCCAAAGGAATCTAGGAATCTGACTCTTAGATTCGATTCTTCTTAGCGGCCGAAAGCGCGCAGGCAATCCTGTCCACCGCGCAGGATCGCTCCGCGCCGGCGGGACGCGCCGGGGCGCCCGCAACGGCGGCTGGGGATTGGTTAACGAATCGTTAACCGATTCAATGTCGCCGGTGGCGGCGCGGATGTGAATAGAGAGCCGTCGTCCCCGTAATTCCCGGTTCGGCGCCCACCGGCGTCATGATCGGCGCCCCGCATTCGCCTGTGGACCGAGGCGGACCGAAACCCGCTGCGCCGGCCGCGGCGGCGGCGAAGCTGCGGCTTCTCCACGTCTGTCCACAGGCGTCACGGCGGGCTATATGGGGGCCTCTCGCCAGCGGAGCAGTCGATGGGGCGCAGTTATTTTCACCTTCATCTCGTCTCCGATTCGACGGGCGAGACCTTGATCGCCGCGTCGCGCGCCGCCGCCGCGCAATATCAGGGCGTCGCCTCGATCGAGCACGTCTATCCGCTGGTGCGCACCCGCGCCCAGCTCGAGCGCGTGGTCGCCGAAATCGACAATGCGCCCGGCATCGTGCTGTTCACCCTGGTCGACCCCGATCTGTCGCGCCGCCTCGAGACGGCCTGCGAAGAATCGGGCTCGCCGTGCCTGTCGGTGCTCGGGCCGGTGCTGACCCTGTTTCAATCCTATCTCGGCCAGAGCTCGACGCCGCGCGCCGGCGCCCAGCACATGCTCAATCCCGAATATTTCAAGCGGATCGACGCGCTGAACTTCACCATGATGTGCGACGACGGCCAGCTGACCGAGACGCTGGAGAGCGCCGACATCGTGCTGCTCGGCGTCAGCCGCACCTCGAAGACGCCGACGAGCATCTACCTCGCCAATCGCGGCTATCGCACCGCCAACATTCCGCTGGTGCCCGGCGTGCCGCCGCCCGCCGCGCTCGACCATCTTCGCCGGCCGCTGATCGTCGGCCTGGTCGCTTCGCCGGACCGAATTGTTCAGATTCGCCAAAATCGTCTGCTGGCGCTGCAAGCCAATCCTGAAACCGAATATGTCGACCGCATCGCCGTCGCGCACGAGGTCAACGATTCGCGTCGCATGTTCGGCGAGCGCAACTGGCCGATCATCGACGTCTCCCGCCGCTCGATCGAAGAGACCGCGGCGGCGATTCTCGACCTCTATCGCGAGCACAAACAGAAGTTCATCGCCCACGGCTGAAATCGGCCCCTATGCCCACCCCGTCTCTGTGGATCGGCGCCTCGCCGATCGTCCTGGCTTCGAAAAGCGCCAGCCGCCGCGCCCTGCTGGCTGGCGTCGGCCTGCCGTTCGAGGTCGAACCGGCCGGCATCGATGAGCGCGGCGTCGAGGAGGCGCTGACCCAGCGCGGCGACGCTGGCGACGGCCTCGCGCTGGCGCTGGCGCGCGCCAAGGCGCTGGCGGTCAGCGCGCGGCGGCCGCAGGCCTTGACGCTGGGCGCCGACCAGACCCTGACCCTCGACGGCCAGGCGATGCACAAGGCGCCGACGCGGGCGGCGGCGGCCGCCGCGCTTCAGGCGATGAGCGGCCGTACGCATCGCCTTGCCTCCGCCTTCGCGCTGGCGCGCGACGGCGCGATCCTGGCCGAAGACAGCGACAGCGCCGATATGACGATGCGCGCTCTCGACGCGGCGCAGATCGCCCGCTATCTCGACATCGCCGGGCCTGCGGTCCTGGCGAGCGTCGGGGCCTACCAGATCGAGGGCCTCGGCGCGCATCTGTTCGAAACGATCTCTGGCGACTACGCCACGATTCTCGGGCTGCCGATGCTGAAACTTCTCGCCGCGCTGCGCGGCCTTGGGCTCCTCGCGCTATGAGCGCCATCCGTCGCGCCGGCGTCTGCGGCTGGCCGGTCGCCCATTCGCGCTCGCCGCTGATCCACGGCTACTGGCTCGCGCGCTATCATCTCGAAGGCGCCTACGAGCGTTTCGCGGTGCCGCCGCTCGGATTCGCCGAGTTCGCCGCCTCGATCGGCGTCGACGGCCTGGTCGGCGCCAACGTCACGGTGCCGCACAAGGAGGCCGCCTTCGCCGCCTGCGATCGCCTGACCGATTCGGCGCGCGCCACCGGCGCGGTCAATACGCTGTGGCGCGAAGGCGGCGCGCTGTGGGGCGACAACACCGACGTCGCCGGATTCCTCGCCAGCCTCGACGCCGAGGCGCCCGGCTGGCGCGACCGCGTCGACAGCGCGGTGGTGCTGGGGGCGGGCGGCGTGGCGCGCGCGATCGTCCATGGGCTGGTGTCGCGCGGCGTCGAGCATGTCGCCATCGTCAACCGCACCCGGGCGCGCGCCGCCGCGCTCGCCGATCGTTTCGGCCCGGCGGCGCGCGCGGCGACCTGGGACGAATTGCCGCAGCTGCTCGCCAAGGCCGGCCTGCTCGCCAACGCGACGATCCTCGGCATGGCGGGCCAGCCGCCGCTCGACGTCAATCTGGCGCCGCTGACGGCGGAAGCGGTGGTCGCCGATGTCGTCTACGTTCCGCTGACGACGCCGCTGGTCGAAGCGGCGTGGCGGCGCGGCTGCGTCGCGGTCGGCGGGCTCGGCATGCTGCTGCGCCAGGCGGCGCCCGGCTTCGCCCGCTGGTTCGGCAGGACGCCCGAGGTGACGGCGGAATTGCGGGCGCTGGTCGAGGCCGACCTGCGCGCCGCGGAAAAAGGCCGAACGTGATCGTCGCCGGACTGACCGGCTCGATCGCGATGGGCAAATCGACGGTCGGTCGCATGTTCGCCGAACTCGGCGCGCCGGTGTTCGACGCCGACGCCGCGGTGCGCGAATTCTATCGCTCGGACGAGGCCGCGGCGGTCGAAGCCGCCTTTCCTGGGGTTCGGATCGACGGCGACGTCGATCGCGGCCTGCTCGCCGCCGCCACGCTCGGCGACCCGGCGGCGCTGAGGCGCCTGGAGGGAATCGTCCACCCCGACGTGGCGCGCCGCCGCCAGGCCTTCCTCGCCGCCGCCGCGGCGGCGGGGCGACGCCTCGCCATCGTCGATGTGCCGCTGCTGTTCGAGACCGGAGGGGAGAAGACGGTCGATCTTGTCGTCGTCGTCAGCGCCGGCCTCGAGGCGCAACGCGCGCGCGCGCTGTCGCGGCCCGGCATGAGCGAGGCGAAGTTCGCCGCGATCCTCGCCCGCCAGACGCCGGACGCCGAAAAGCGCCGCCGCGCCCATTGGGTGATCGATACGCGCGGCCCCTATCCAGCCACTCGCGCCCAGGTCGCCGCCGTGCTGCGGGCGCTGGCCCCCGTCCCCGGCCGGAGGCCGACCGATGCGTGAAATCGTCCTCGACACCGAGACGACCGGGCTCGACCCCGGCAAGGGCGATCGGCTGGTCGAAATCGGCGCGGTCGAGATCGTCAATCAGATCGCCACCGGCGCCGTTTTTCACACCCTGATCAATCCCGAGCGCGAGGTGCCGGAGGAGGCGTTCCGCGTCCATGGCCATTCGACCGCCTCGCTCGCCGACCAGCCGGTCTTCGCCGTCGTGGTCGACGATTTCCTCGCTTTCATCGGCGAAGATCGCCTCGTCATCCACAACGCCGAATTCGACCTGCGCTTTCTCAACGCCGAGCTGGCGACGCTCGGTCGCCCGTCCATACCCGCCGATCGGGTCACCGACACGCTTCTCCTCGCGCGCCGCAAGCACCCCGGCGCGCCCAACAACCTCGACGCGCTGTGCGACCGCTATCGCATCGACCGCTCGAAGCGGGTGCGCCACGGCGCGCTGCTCGACGCCGAGATTCTGGTCGAGGTCTATGGCGAGCTGACCGGCGGTCGCCAGCGCTCGCTGTCGTTCGCGATCGCCGACGCGGCGCGGAGCGACGGGCCGGTCGCGACGGCCAAGCGCGCGCGGCCGACGCCGCTGCCTGAGCGCGCGAGCCAGGCCGAACGCGACGCCCATGCCGCGCTCGTCGATTCGCTCGGCGAATCGGCGATTTGGCGCCGTTACGCGCCGCCGACGGATAGCAAGGGTTAGGCGTTCGCCGGCGCTGCGGCAGCCGCTTGCTGCCGCTGCAGATAGAGGCGGTGGAAGTCGATCGGATCGACGTAAAGGGGCGGATAGCCGCCGTTGCGCACCGCGTCGGCGATGATCTGGCGCGCGAACGGGAACAGCAGGCGCGGGCCTTCGATCATCGCCAGCGGCTGGACCTGATCGGCGGGGACGTTCTCGATGCGGAACACGCCGGCGTAGTGGAGCTCGAACTTGAACACGACGCTCGCGCCCTCGCCCGCGCCGCCTTCGAGCAGCAGTTCGACCTCGTAGTCGGTGGCGGCGATCTGCCGGCCGTTGACGTTGACCTGAAGGTTGAGGCCCGCCGGCTGCTGGCCGAAACTGCGCGGCGCATTCGGGTTCTCGAACGAGAAGTCCTTGACGTATTGCGCGACGACCGAGAAGCGCGGCGCCGCCGCGTCCCCTCCGCCGTTGCCGTTCTCTTCGGCCATCGCTTCAACTCCCAGCCGCTCGACCCTGCGTTTCGGCGCGTCGCCTAACACGCGCCGTCGGCCCGAACAAGCGCGGCGGAGGGGCGCTGCGGCTCAGAGCCGCGGCCAGGAGAAATCGTCGGCGCGGCCGCTGCGCGGATCGGCGGGCTCGCCCTGACGCAGCACCCGCGCCACCAGGTCGGTCTCTCCGGGCGGGGTCGGCTCGCGCGAGGCGAGCGCGCCGCCTGGCGAAAGCGGGCGTCCGGTCAGCGACAGGATCGGTCCGGCCAGCGGTTTGGGCGGCTCCAGCGTCGCCGGCGCGCCCGGCGCCTCGGGGGCCCCCATCTCGCGGCGAATCTGGGCGTTGATGTCGCCCGCCGCCTGCTCGATGTCGGGCGGCAGGTCGGCGGTCGCGCTCTGCGGCCGCCCCTTGTCGAAGACGCGGCGAATCTCGGCCTCGAGGAAGTGGGCGACCTTGCGTCCGCCGGCCTTGGTGAAATGAATGCCGTCGGGGCCGCGCAGCTTGACGATCTGCCCGTCGACGTTGGGGCCGGAGGCGTCGTACTGCCCGTTCTGGTCGGCGAAGGCGTCCCAGATGTCGATATATTTGACGCCCTGTTTTTCGACTTCGGCGCGGTCGATCTCGTTGAGCTTGACGATGTCGGCGTTGAAGCGGTCGGTGCGCATCGGCGGCATGCCGACCCAGGCGACCGGAATGTTCGCGGCCTGGAACGGGGCGAGCACTGCGTCGATGCGCGCCGTATAGGCCGCCTTCCAGCGGTCGCTCAACGGGTCGAGATTGTCGGCGCCGTCGCGCATCGCCTGGAGGTCGTTGATGCCGACCATGACGACGACGAAGTCGATATGGTCCTTGCCGGTCGCCAGATCGTGGGCGGCCTTCGGCCAGTCGAAATAATCGGCGCGCACCAGGCCGGAGGCGTCGTGCGACTTGTCGGCGACGGCGATCTCCGGCTTGTCGGCGAAGGCCTCGGTCAGGCCGCTGGCGGCGAGCGAGGCGAGGCTGTCGCCGATGACGTCGATGAAGAAGGTCGGCTGCACCGCCGCGCCGCCCGGCGTGCCCGGCTCGCGCGTCGTGGTCGCCGGGACGAAGTCGCGCACCTTCTTCTTCGGCTTGGCGGGGGCCGCGTCGGGCGGCTTCGGCGGCTGGCCGCCGCCGAACAATTGCTGGAAGAAGCCGCCCAGCCCGCCTTCCTGGGCCGGCGCCGCCGGCGCCGCCAAGGCGACGGCGAACGCCGCGACGGCGGCAAGGCGCAGCGCGCGCGTGACGAACGGGCGATCGAATGCAAACGACATTGGCGCCAACTGCGGCCGCGAGCGGCCCAACCTTCACGCTAGAGGGCGAATTAGGCGGAAAACCGGCGCGGAACGCAAGCCCCTCAGCCGCGTCGCCGCAATCGGCGCAACAGGGCGAGCGTCGGATAGCCGTCCGGCGGCGCGCCGATCGATTCCTGGTAGTCGCGCACAGCCGCCTGCAGACGGTCGCCAACCCGGCCGTCGATGTCGCCGACGTCGTAGCCGCGCCGGTCGAGCTCGCGCTGCAGCTCGCGCACGTCTCTCTCGGCGAGCGGCTTGTTTCGAACCGGCCAGGCCGTCTTGAGACCGTCGCCGCCCATCACCGCATCGCCGAGCAACGCCACCCCGAGCGCGTAGGCGGTCGAGTTGTTATAGGTCTTGATCGTCCTGAAATTGGCGGTGACGAGGAAGATCGGCCCCTTCAGACCGGCGGGAATCAACAATTCGGCCTCGCCGTTCTTCGGCAGCGCGCCGCCGTCGGCGCGCGCGACCGCGCGCGCGGCGAAAGCGGAGAACGGGACGAAGCGCGCCGAATCGGCGGCGGTCAGCTTGAACCCCTCCGGCAGCCGCACTTCGAACCCCCAGGGCGCGCCGGCGATCCAGCCGCGCTTGGCGAGGAAATTGGCGGTCGAGCCGATCGCGTCGGGCGCGCTCGCCCAGATGTCGCGGCGGCCGTGGCCCTCGAAATCGACCGCGAAGGCGAGGAAGCTCGACGGCATGAACTGGGTCTGGCCCATCGCGCCGGCCCACGAGCCCTTCATGTCGCTGGGCGCCACGTCGCCTTCCTCCAGGATCGCCAGCGCCGCGATCAGCTCGTCGCGGAAATAGTCGCCCTGGTAATGGACGAAGGCGAGGCTGGCGAGGGCGCGGATCACCGAATCGCCGCCGGTGAAGGCGCCGAACTCGCTCTCCATGCCCCAGACGCCCATCAATACGGCGGGATCGACGCCATAAGTCTTCTCCGCCTTGGCGAGCCAGGGGCGCAAATCGTCGATCTTGGCGCGGCCGTGGGCGACGCGCGCCGCAGAAACTGAGTTGGCAAGATAGACCCAGATCGGCTGGACGAATTCGGCCTGGGTCGTGGTGTGGGCGACGATCTGGGGATCGAAACTTACGCCGGCGAAGGCGGCGTCGAAGGTTGCGCGCTTGACGCCGCGCGCCTCGGCGAGCGGCCACAGCCCGGCGACGAAGGCGCGAAAGGCGGCCTCCTGCTTGCGCGCCGCTTCGGCCGCGGCCCTTTTCGCCGCTATCGCCGCTGCGGCCTTCTTCGCCGCCGCCGCGGCGGGCTTTCGCGGCGTCGCGGCGTCGGCGGGCGCGACGGCGAGGCCCAGCGCGGCGGCGAGCGCGGCGGCCGCAGCGAGGCGGCCCCAGACGGTCGAAGCGAAGCGGGTCATGGCCATCATCCTCGCAGGTCGGCGCGCGCTTAAGCTAGCGGCGAGCCGTTGCGAAGGCATTAACCATATTGGCCTGCGTGGACGGCCCTTCAGCCGTCGCCCTTGATGTCGTCGGGGCGCGGCATCGAGATGATGTTGTAGCCGGCGTCGACGAAATGGGTTTCGCCGGTCACGCCGGCGGAGAGGTCGGACAGCAGGTAGAGCCCCGCCCCGCCGACGTCCTCGATCGTCACCGTGCGGCGCAACGGCGAATGGTGGCGCTGAAAGTTGAACATGAAGCGCGCGTCGGCGATGCCGGCGCCGGCGAGCGTGCGGATCGGGCCGGCGGAAATCGCGTTGACGCGGACGCCGGCCGAACCGTAGTCGGCGGCGAGATAGCGCACGCTCGCCTCCAGCGCCGCCTTGGCGACGCCCATGACGTTGTAGTTCGGCATCACCCGCGTCGAGCCGCCGAAGGTCAGGGTCAACATCGAGCCGCCGCGCGGCATCAGCGCCGCGGCGCGCTTGACGATCTCGGTGAAGGAGAAGGCGGAAATGACCATCGTGCGGACGAAGTTCTCGCGCGTCGTGTCGGCGTAGCGGCCCTTCAGCTCGTTGCGGTCGGAGAAGCCGATGCAATGGACGACGAAATCGAGATCGCCCCATCGCTCGGCGAGGACGGCGAAGACCGCGTCCAGCGAGGCGACGTCCTCGACGTCGCAGGGCAGCGAAAGCGTCGACCCGAGGCTCTCGGCGAGCGGCAGGACGCGTTTGCCCAAGGCGTCGCCTTGGTAGGTGAAGGCGAGTTCGGCCCCCTGGGCGGCGACCGCCTTGGCGATGCCCCAGGCGATCGAATGGTCGTTGGCGACGCCCATCACGAGGCCGCGCTTGCCGCTCATCAGGCCTGGATTCATCCTGCTCGTCTCTTGGTCGTCAGGCGTCGACGTGCTTGAACACCAACGTTGCGTTGGTCCCGCCGAAGCCGAAGGAATTGGACAGCGCCGCGCCTATGCTGACGTTGTCGATGCGCCGCCGCGCGATCGGCATGTCGGCGAACTCGGGGTCGAGCTCGTCGATATGCGCGCTCTCGGCGATGAAGCCGTTCTGCATCATCAGCAGCGAATAGATCGCCTCGTGGACGCCGGTCGCGCCCTGCGAATGGCCGGTCAGCGACTTGGTCGCCGAGATCGGCGGGCATTTGTCGCCCGAGCCGAACACCGCGCGAATCGCCTCGATCTCTTTCTGGTCGCCGACCGGGGTCGAGGTCGCGTGCGGGTTGATGTAGTCGATCGGAACCTTCACCGTCGCCAGCGCCTGGCGCATGCAGCGCGCCGCGCCTTCGCCGGACGGCGCGACCATGTCGGCGCCGTCGGACGTCGCGCCGTAGCCGGCGACCTCGCCGTAGATGCGGGCCCCGCGCGCCTTGGCGCGCTCATATTCCTCCAGCACCAGCACGCCGGCGCCGGCGGAGATGACGAAGCCGTCGCGGTTCTTGTCGTAGGCGCGCGAGGCGCGCTCCGGCGTCGCGTTGTAGGCCGACGACATCGCGCCCATCGCGTCGAACAGAACCGACAACGTCCAGTCGAGATCCTCGCAGCCGCCGGCGAACATCAGGTCCTGCTTGCCGAGCAGGATCTGTTCGGCCGCCGCGCCGATGCAATGGTTGGAGGTCGCGCAGGCCGACGAAATCGAATAGGCGACGCCCTTGATCTTGAACCAGGTCGACAGATTGGCCGATGCGGTCGAACACATTGATTTCGGCACCGCGTAGGGGCCGACCCGCTTCGGGCCCTTGGAACGGGCGACGTCGGCCGCCTCGACGATCGCGCGCGTCGACGGGCCGCCCGAGCCGATGATCAAGCCGCTGCGCTCGTTGGAAATGTCACCCGGCTCGAGCCCGGAATCACGGATCGCCTGATCCATCGCCACGTGGCACCAGGCGGTGCCGCCGCCGTGGAAGCGCATCGCGCGGCGGTCGAGCATCTCTTCCGGCTTGACGGTCGGCGCGCCTTGGACCTGGCTGCGGAACCCGAGTTCGGCGTAGCGGTCGGCGCGGGTGACGCCCGACCTCGCTTCGCGCAGGCTCGCCAAGACTTCCTGGGCATTGGCGCCGATCGACGAGACGATGCCCATGCCGGTGACGACGACGCGCCTCATTGCCTTACTCCACCATCGCCGCTAACGAGCCCGGCGCAACTTAAGCGTGGCTCTGGGCGGCGGCGCCAAACAGGCCGACGCGCATGTCCTTGACCTCGTAAATGCGCTTGCCGTCGGCCTCCAGCCAACCGTCGGCGATGCCAAGGATCAGCTTGCCCTTGAAAACGCGTTTTACGTCGACGCCGTAGATCACTTTCTTGATCGTCGGCAGCACCTGGTCGATGAATTTGACCTCGCCGACCCCGAGCGCCCGGCCGCGGCCTTGCAAGCCGAGCCAGCCGAGGAAGAATCCGGTCAACTGCCACAGGGCGTCGAGCCCCAGGCAGCCCGGCATGACGGGATCGCCTTTGAAATGACAGGAGAAAAACCAGAGTTCGGGCTTGATGTCGAACTCCGCCCGCACGCCGCCTTTGCCGTGCGCGCCGCCATCCTCGCTGATGTCGGCGATGCGGTCGAACATCAGCATCGGCGGCAGCGGCAGTTGCGCGTTGCCCGCTCCGAACAATTCGCCGCGGCCGCAGGCCAGCAGCTCCTCGAAGGCGAATTGTGAACGCCGTTCCGACATGCTCTTTCGCGTTCCCTCGTGAAGGCGGACAGCCAGACGGCGCTCGGTCCGCGTCGCCGCTTCGTAACACAGGCGCAGGCGTCTCGAAAGCGCTCCGCCGCGTCCGTCATCAGACCTTCGGCATCGTCGATCGTAACGGCTGACGGAAGCGTCGGGCTGTGGTAAGGGCAGAGGGTCCGCCCGTTGGAAAAGCGCATTGATCAGGACGTTTCGAGCCGCCGTGTCCCCTCCCGCCGCCCAGTCCGTTTCAGCCTCCCGCCGCAGCGGCGCCATGGGCGCCTGCCCCGTTCACTCGCTGCGCGGCAAATTGCGCCAGGCGCGCCTCAGGCCGACCCGGCAGCGGATCGCGCTGGGCTGGCTGCTGTTCGGCCGCGGCAACCGCCACCTGACCGCCGAAATGCTGTTCGAGGAGGCGCGGGCGGCCAAGCTGCCGGTGTCGCTGGCGACGGTCTACAACACGCTGCACCAGTTCACCGCCGCCGGATTGCTGCGCGAAATCGCGGTCGAAGGCGCGCGCGCCTATTTCGACACCAATCCGACCCCGCACCACCATTTCCTCGTCGAGGAAACGGGCGCGCTGGTCGACATCCCCGACCGCGACATCGCCATGGGGCAATTACCGCCGCCGCCGGCCGGCTGCGAGATTGCCGGGGTCGACGTCGTCGTGCGGGTGCGCCGCTCGCGTCAGAAGGCCGGCTGATCGCCGGCGATGACGCCGGCGCTGGTCACCACCACCCAATCGCGGCCGCGCCGCTCGATCCGCTGCACCCGGCCGATTCCCGGCAGAACGTCGCCCGGCGCGACCTGCTGTGGTCCGTCGCGGCCGTCGATCACGGCATAGCCTTCGTCGGCCTCGACCAACCAATAGCCGCGCAGTTTCGGCCGATCGATCGAGCCGGTCGTCTCGTTGGAGACCATGGCGGCGGCGGGAACCGGCTTGGCCGGCGGCGCGGGCGCGACGGGGGCGGCGGCGACCGGCCGCTTCTCGAGCTTGTCGAGACGGCCCGAGAGATCGGCGAGCTTGCCGGCGGTTTCATGGTCGAAGCGGTCGGCGAGCTTGTCGAGGCGGGCGCCGTGGTCGCGTTCGAGCTTGTCGATGCGCGCGTTGGTCTGGCCGAGGTTGGCGGAGAGGTCGCGCACGCCGGCGCTCTCGCCCTTCATTTCCGCCGCGATTTTGCGCATGTCGGCGCTCTCGTCGCGGGTCCGCGCCGCTTCGATCGCGTCGATGCGATCTTTCAACGTCTTGACCGTCTGGGCGAGGCTGCGCGTTTCTTCGCTCTTGGCGGCAATGAGGTTCGTTTCGCGGGCATGGTCGTAGAGCGCCGCCGCCGCGACGCCGGCGATCAGCGCCAGGCCGGCGGCGAGCGAGGAGGCCCAGACGACGGCCCTGGAGAGGCCGGCGCGCGGCGGCGCGCGGTCGGTGAGCGCATAGGGCAGGAGCTCGAGGCGCGGCGGGTCGACGCTTGGCGCCGGGTCGCCGTCGAACGAGGGCTCTACGCGCGGCGAATCGCCGGAGGTCGGTTGGCTGTCGCTCATCGGGGCGTTTCCGTGCGGACGCGGATCGTGAGCGGAGTTTCGACCGATCGGATTAACGGATCGTTGACCGATTGCGACCGTGGCGGGCAAAGATCGTGGCGGGATTGAAGCGGCCGTCTCAGACCGGCGCGTAGGCGTCGGCGCGGATGCGCTCGATCATCGACCGGACCCCGTTCGACCGCTGCGGCGTCAGATGCTGCTCGAGCCCGAGCTCGCGGAACGCCGCCGGCGCGTCGGTGGCGAGAATCTCCTCCGGCGTGTGGTCGGAATAGAGGGCGACGGCGATCGCCACCAATCCGCGCACCAAATGCGAATCGCTGTCGCCGCGGAAGTGCAGGATCGTACGGCCGTTCGTGTCGCGGCGCGTTTCGCGCTCGATCCACACCTGGCTGACGCAACCGCGCACCCGGGTGGTCTCGTTGTGGGCCTCCGGGGCAAGCGGCTCCAGCGTATGGCCGAGCTCGATCAGATAGCGGTAGCGGTCCTCCCAATCGTCGAGGAAGGCGAAATCGGCGCGAATGGTTTCGATCGAAGCCAGCGGATCGCTCTCGGCTCGAGGGGATTGGCCGCCATTATAGCCGCGCGCCGCCGCCGAGGGCCACCCTCGCGGCTGAAGCGCGGGGCGCGGCTTCGCGCCGCGGCGCCGCCGTCGCCGGTGAAAGGATCGCCTAGAGGGAGGAACGCAGCAGCGGACCGCGCCAGGGCGGCAGCCGATCCGCGGGCGACAGCGTGTCGAGCGCGGCCCGTTGCGGCTTGGCCGCGGCGGGCCCGTCGAGATCGAGCGCGCCGCGCAACGCGCCGCGCGCCAGGGCGCCGACCGCGCCCTCGCCGCTGGCGCTCGCCACCGCGAGGCTGACCACAGCCGGCGTCGCGTCGGGAAGGGCGTCGGTCAGCTTCGCGTCGCCCCACGGCATCGCGTGGAACGTCAAGCCGAGCCAGAACGCCGATCGCAGAAGGAACCGCATGGAGTCCGTCACGCCGTTTCACCGTCGATTCCTGCGACGGCGGAACGAACCCTAGCGCGTTCGCGTTGCGTCCCGGCGCCGGAAACCCGACAAATGCGAGCGATCGCGGCAACCGGATCGTAAGCGGAACGATCTTAACTGCCTATCAACCATGTCGGGAGGCAAAACCTTCGCCGCCCGCCGCGCAGCTCGTTCCGCGCGCGATGCGTTGGTTCGCCTTAGCGTTGATTTAAGCGGCGGCTGGGATCGTCCGCCCGGGGTCGAGTCGATTCCCAAGGTCCGCGGAGGCCGAGGTTGGAGTTTCCGTTCGCCAGCGCGCGTCGACGCGTCGCGGCTCTCGTCCATCCGGACGCTCGAGTCCGCGCGCCGGATCGCGCTCGCCACGAACTGTTCATCTTCGCCCGATTGGCGACGATCGTCCTCGTCGCTGTCCTCGTTCCGCGCTATCTCGCCGCCGTCGGGGCGGACCCGCTGTGGAAGATCAGCGCCCTCGCGTGGCTGCTGCTGCCGCTGGCGGCGGTCGTCCACCTCGCCCGCACCGGCGATCTCGTCGAGGCGCAGCTCATTTCGCTGTTCTCGCTGGCGCTGCTCGTCGGCGTCGTCGTCGTCGGCGCGCGGCTGTCGCCGGAGATGAGCCTCGGCTGGCTGCTGCTGCTGCCGCTCGAAGCGGCGATCGCCGATTCGGCCTCGTTGTTGCGCTTCGCCAACCTGCTGGCGATCGCGCTGCTGCTGCTGATCGCGCTGGCGCACGGCTGGGGGTTCGGCGCCGCCGCGCCGCCGCTCGGCGGTCTGGGACTCGCCGCCGTCGCCGCGCCCGCCGCCGCCTATGCGGCGCTGCATCTGATCGCCGGCGCGCGCGCCCGCCGGCGCGCCGCCGTCGGCGGCGCCGAACGCTATGCGGCGCTCGCCGGCGCGATCGGCGATCTCGTCCTGCGCCACGACCGCAGCGGCGGCGTGCTCGCCGCCAACGGCGAAGGGCCGGCGTTGTTCGGCCACGACGCCGCGAGCTTCATCGGCCGCGGCTTCTTCAACCTCGTCCATGTCGCGGATCGGCCCGCCTATCTCGACGCGCTCGACCGCGCGGCGCGCGGCGATCGCGCAGCGGCCGCGACGGTGCGCCTGCGCGCCGGGACGAACGAGCGCGAGCCCCAGTTCCGCTGGGCGGAGCTGCGCGCGCGCCGGATCGCCGCCGATGTCGAGGGCGCCGCGACGATGTCGGTCGTGCGCGACGTCAGCGCCGCCAAGACCGCCGAAGAGCGGCTGCAGGCGGCGCGCGCCGAGGCCGAAGTCGCCAACGCCTGGAAGGATCGCCTGCTCGCCAATGTCAGCCACGAGCTGCGCACGCCGCTCAACGCGATCCTCGGCTTCGCCGAAATCCTCGGCGACCCCGCGCTTGCGCCGAGCGACCCGGCCAAGCAGCGCGAATACGCCAAGATCATCCACGCTTCGGCCGAGCATCTTCTGTCGATGGTCAATCTGATCCTCGACACGTCGAAGATCGCCGCCGGCACGTTCCGCATCCTGCCCGAGCCGTTCGCGCTCGAGCCGCTGATCGCCGACTGTTGCGACATGGTCCGCCTCAAGGCGGAGGCGGGCGGCGTCAGGCTCGAGCGGGCGCCGAGCGCGGACGTGGGCGACCTCGTCGCCGACAAGCGCGCCTGCCGGCAGATCCTGCTCAATCTGCTCGCCAACGCGGTCAAGTTCACCGATCGCGGCGGGCGCGTCGTCGTCGGCGCAGCCGCGCACGGCGACCAGACGCACATTTTCGTCGCCGACACCGGCCTCGGCATCCCCGCCGACAGCCTGTCGCGGCTCGGCGACCCGTTCTTCCAGGTGCGCAACGACTACGACCGCAGCTTCGAAGGCGCGGGCCTCGGCCTGTCGCTGGTGCGCGGTCTGGTCGGGCTGCACGGCGGCGCCCTCAGGGTCGAGAGCATCGCCGGCGTCGGAACCCGGGTCACCGTGCGGCTGCCGCGCGTCTGCCGGCCGGACGCGATGACCGGCGCGCCGGCGCCGCTGGAGACCGAAGCGCGCCTGGGCGCCGCGGTCGACGACGCCGACCCGCCCGCGGCCAAGGAGAAAAGAATTGCCTGAAGCCTCAGCGCGTCTTCGCTCCGATCCGACGCTCGCCGGCCGGTCCCGGTCGGAGGCCGGGCGCAAATCCTTCGCCGCCGTCGTCGTCTCGTTGTGGAGACGTCTCGGCGCGACCCCGGCGCGCGGCTACGCCGCGGCGGCGCTGACCGCCGCGCTGGTCGGCATCGTCGTCAACGCGCTCGCGCTCCAGCACGCGCGTCATCCGGCGCCCTTTTTCGCCCGCACGCCGGTCGTCGCGGCGGCCCCCACGCCGACCCCGGCGGCGGCGCTCGCCCCGACCGCCGCCGAAACGCCCACCGCGCCGACGCCGCCGACGCGACCGGCGCAGCTCGGCGGCGACGACGCGATCGCCGACATGTTGCGCGCCGACCAGGAACAGGAGGCGCAGAAGCGCCTTGCGGCGGCGCAGACGGCGCTGGTCAAGCTCGGCTACGTGTTGAAGGCCGACGGCGAGCCGAGCGCGGCGACGAGCACGGCGCTGCGCGACTTCGAGCGCGCCCACGGCCTGCCGCCGTCGAACGACGTCACCCCGCGCCTGCTCAAGACGCTGTCCGCCGCCGTGAACGTCGCCGGTCGCTGAAGCCGATGCGGTTGCGCTCGGACATATGGGTCGCCGCCTATCTGCGCCGCGTCGCCGTCGAAGGGGCGGCCGCCGCGTTGCGCCGGCGCGGCGCGGCGGAAGCCGGCGCGATCTGGATCAAGGTCGACCGACTCGATGGTCGCGCGGCGCTCTACGGGCCGGCGCCGCAATCCGAATCCGGCGAGCGCGGGATCGAGCGGCTGTGGCTGCGCGCTCATTCCGAAGAATGGGTCGCGCCCGAGGAGACGGAGCGGCGCGTCGCCCGCGAGGTCGCATTCGACCCAGACCTGTGGCTGGTCGAGGTCGAGGACCGCGACGGCCGCTGCTGGCTCGACCTCGCCGAGCCGCTGGCGCCGTCTGCGCGCCGAACTTGACGGCGAATTAACTGTCGCCGCCGAATCGGCATCGCGAGCGCGCGATCAGCCGTTACAGAACTCAATTGCCAGGACGGTCTTTACTCTCGGGAAATTTCTGCACGCGAGGGTCCGCCAAGGCCGGGTCGGCGCGCCGCGCGGGTCCGCGCCCTGCAGAAGGGGTTCGGCATGATCAGGACAATCCAAGCTTTCCTTTCGAATCAAGATGGCGCGACGGCAATCGAATATGCGCTGATCGCCTCGTTGATCGCCGTCTTCCTCATCGGCGCCCTGGCGGCGCTCGGCACCAATCTCAGCAGTGAATTCGCTGAAGTCGGCGCGGCGCTCAAATAACCAGCGTTCGCGGCCGACCGCCGCGATCGCATTAACCCGGCGCCAACCGCATCGGCGCCGGGTTGTACGACCTCTAGAATTGTCGACGCGCACCCAACAAAGGCGCAACGCGTCGCCAAGGAGATTGACCGTCGCGCGCGGCGGAACGCCAGGGACGCGCAGCGCTGGTCTTCGGCCTTCCCTGCAAGAGCACGGCCATGAACATCCTTCTCAAATCATTCGCCAGCGACGAATCCGGCGCGACTGCGATCGAATACGGGCTGATTGCCGCCCTGATCGCCGTCTTCCTCATCGGCGCCTTGTCGGCGCTCGGCACCAATATGAGCAGTGAGTTCGCCCAGATCGGCGCCGCCATGAACTAACCGGCGGTCCAGGTAACCGCGGGGCAAGCTTTGGCGGCTAGGTTTGGCGCCGGCGAAGCCCTCGATTGCGACGGATGGACTATGGCGGCGACGATCCTCATTGCGGCGAGCGTGTTCTTCTTCCCTGCCGCGATGGCCCTGGCGGCGTCGATGGACGTGGTGACGATGACGATCCCCAACCGCGTCTGCGCGGCGCTGGCGATCGGCTATTTCGTCCTCGCCGTCGCTGTCGGCCTTCCCGCGCACACGATCCTCGTCAACGTCTCCTGCGGCGTCGCGGTTCTGGCGCTGATGTTCGCCATGTTCGCGTTGGGTTGGATCGGCGGCGGCGACGCCAAACTGGCGGCGGCGATCGCGCTGTGGCTCGGCTGGGGCGTGCTGCTCGATTACAGCCTTTCGGCGGCGATCTACGGCGGCGCGCTGACCATTGTCATTCTGCTCGGCCGCCGGCAGGCGCTGCCGTTGTGGTTGTCGCGCCACGCCTGGATCGCCCGCCTGCACGATTCGAAAACCGGCGTCCCCTATGGGGTCGCGCTCGCCGCCGCGGGGATGATGTTCTATCCGCACACCGAAATCTGGCGCGCCGCGGCTGGCCTGTAGCGCTGCGACGAAGCCTTCAGAATTTGCTAACCAGTTGGATACGCCTGATTAACCGTAATTTGACGATTGGCGGGCCATATTGCCCTTGCGTAGCGTTTGAGGCGCGGAAGGGCCTGATTTCATGAACAAAGTGCAAATCGCCGTTCTCGGCGCGACCCTTGTCGCATTCGGCGGCGCTTATGTTCTCTTCAACAGCGCGCCTGCGCCGGCGCCGCAGCGCGTCGCCGAGGCGCCCAAGCTCTCCACCGACGAGGTCCTCGTCGCCGCCCAGGACATTCCGATGGGCACGGCGATCAGCGACGCTTCGGTCGCCTGGCAGATGTGGCCCAAAGCGGCAATCTCCGAACTCATGATCGTCAAGTCGTCAGGCCCCAACGCGATGGACGACGTCAAGGGCTCGCTCACCCGCGACGCATTCATCCGCGGCGAACCGATGCGCCGCGACAAACTGGTCAAGGCCGGCGCCGGCGGCTTCATGTCGGCGATCCTGCCTTCGGGCCTGCGCGCGGTCGCGATCAAGGTCGACAATGCCGGCGACGACTACGCCGGCGGCTTCATTCTGCCCAACGACCGCGTCGACGTGATCAAGATCTATCGCGACGACGAGGCGACCAAGGCGCGCGGCGTCGAAGTGCTCGGCGCCCAGACCATTCTCACCAACGTCAAGGTGTTGGCGATCGGCCAGGCCGTGCAAGAGGAGAATGGCAAGAAGGTCGTCGTCGGCGGCAATGCGACGCTGGAGCTCGATCCGCAGCAGGCCGAGCAGGTGATTCTCGCCGAACGCGCCGGCAACGCCAATTTGCATCTCGTGTTGCGCAGTCTCGTCGACAGCGCCGGTCCGGCCCAGACGGTCGGCGACCAGGACGCCAGCGGATCAGGCCTGACGATCGTGCGGTTCGGCGCGCCGCAAACGGCGGCGCAGTGACGATGAGGCGGCGATGGCCTTCGACATGACGGGGACACGACGAATGGATACGCTCGGCTTCGCGCGCCTGATCGCGCCGTCGGTCGCCCTTGCGGCGGCGCTGGCCGCCTTCACGCCGCAGATCGCGCTGGCGGGCGACGGCGCCACGCCCAATTCCTATGTCGTCGGGGCGGGTGAAGCGAGGAAGACGCTGCAGCTCGGCGTCGGCCGCTCGGTCATCGTCGATCTGCCGCAGGACGCCACGGAAATCTTCGTCGGCGATCCGAAGGTCGCCAACGCCGTGGTGCGCTCGGCGCGGCGCCTCTATGTCGCCGCAGTCGCCAACGGCCAGACGACCATCTTCGCCCTCGCCGCCGACGGCAGCAAGATCGCGGCGATCGAAGTGACGGTCGGCCGCGACATCGGCGAGCTTCAGGAGCTGCTCAACGTCGCGCTGCCGGGCAACGACATCACCGTCAAGACCGTCGCCGATTCGATCATCCTGATGGGCTCGGTCGCCTCAGCCGGCGAAGCGCAGAAGGCGCTCGACATCGCCAGCGGCTTCGTCGGCACCTCGGTGCTGGGCGGAGCCTCGAACGCCCCCCAGGCGGCGCCCGCCGCCGGCACGTCGATGCAAGTCAGCGTCGCGCCATCGGGAACCCCGCTGACCGGCAAGGTGATCAATTCGCTCACCATCCGCGGCCTCGATCAGGTCAGCCTGAAGGTGACGATCAGCGAAATCCGCCGCGACATCATCAAGCAGCTCGGCGTCAACATGGCCGGAACGGGCAGCGGCGCGAGCGGCTTCGCGACAACCAACCTGTTCAGCGTCAACCCCACGTCGCCGTCTTCGTCGGCGACGCTCGGCTGGGTCATGGGCGGCATGAACCTGTCGGCGACCCTCCAGGCGTTCGAGCGCCAGGGCGTCGCGCGCACCATCGCCGAACCGACGGTGACCGCGGTCTCTGGCGAGTCGGCCAAGTTCCTCGCCGGCGGCACGATCCCGGTTTCCAACGGCGAATCGTGCAGCGCCGGCACCTGCATGCTCAGCTTCATTCAGCAGCCCTATGGCGTGACGCTGAACTTCACCCCGATCGTCCTGTCGCAAAACCGCATTCAGCTCCACATCGCCACCGAGGTCACCGACATCGATTCGTCGCACACCATACTTGTCGCCGAAACTTCGATTCCCGGGTTCCGCACCCGCAAGAACGAAACGACGGTCGAATTGCCGTCGGGCGGCTCGATCGCCTCGGCCGGCCTGATTTCGGACCAGTCGCAGCAGGCGATCGACGGCGTTCCTGGCCTGATGAACATTCCGGTTCTCGGCAGCCTGTTTCGCTCGCGCGACTATCTGCGGCAGGAGACCGAACTTGTGATCATCGTCACGCCCTACATCGTTCACGCGATCGATCCCAACCAGGTGGTGCGTCCGGACGCCAATTTCAAAGACGCCAGCGATCCGCAGACGTGGCTGCTCGGACGCGTCAACCGCATCTATTCGACTTCCGGCGCCCTGCAACCCATGCCCGGCTATTCCGGCCGGGTGGGTTTCATCACCGACTGACGCGGACACGAAAGCCATGCCGTCCATCGCCAAGGAAAGCCTCCCGATGTCTTCGCTGCTTCCTCGTCGCTCCTCCGCCCGCCCGTTCAGCTGCGCGGCGTTGTTCGTCGCGGCGGCGACAACGCTGGTCGGCTGCGGCGTCAATTACGCCTCCAACGATTCGGTTCCGCCCGGGGACTACCACGCGCGCTATCCGATCGCTCTCGCGGAGGCGCCGACCGCCCTCGACGTCTATCCGACTGGCGACGCGCTCGACCAGCAGTCGATCGACAACATCCGCGCCTTCGCTCAACGCTACCGCGAGTTCGGCGATGGGCGGATCGCCATTCTCGCTCCGGCCGGCGAGCGCGGCCGCGACGGGCGGACGATCGACCAGATCCGACGCGCGTTGGCCGGCGCCGGCCTGCGCGGCTACGTCTCGGTCGGTTCCTATCCCGACGCCGCCGCGAACCGCGCTTCGCCGATCAGGCTGGTGTTTCAGGGCCTGAAGGCGACGGTGGCGGGGCAATGCGGCATTTGGCCGACCGACCTCGCCTCGGGCGGCACGATCGAAGGGTGGAAGAACGATTCCTACCCCAATTTCGGCTGCGCGACCCAATCAACGCTCGCCGCCGAGGTCGCCGACCCGCGCGATCTCGCGCAGAGCCGCGCCAGCGGCCCCGGCGACGTCTCGATGCGGCTGAGGGCGATCGGCGACGTGCGCAACGGCACAGACCCCGGAACCAACTGGGCGACCAAGCTCACGCCGATCGGCCAGGTTGGCGGGGGAGGTTGACGATGCGCGTTCAGGCAGTCGATTCCATCGATCCGTCGCAGCGGCCGGTCGCCATCCCGCAAATCGACCCGGTGCCGCGCGTGTCGATCCAGGCGTTCTGCGAGACGCCGGAGACCGCGGCGATCGTCCAGACCGCGATCGCCGACCGACGCATGGCCAAGACCCACGTCAAGCAGAATATGGGCGGCGCCGCAGCGGCGGTCGAAGCCTATCGCAGCGCGCCGACGCCCAACGTGGTCGTGCTCGAGGCGACCGCCAACCGCGAGCTGCTGATCGAGCAGCTCGAGGAGCTGTCGAACTTCTGCGACGCGGGCACCAGGGTCATCGTGCTCGGCCGGGTCAACGACATCGTCCTCTACCGGGATTTGATGGCGCGCGGCGTCAGCGAATATCTGGTCGCGCCGTTCACCGCGGTCGAATTCGTCCAGGCTGTCTCCAACCTGTTCCGCGCTCCCGGGGCCAAGCCGCTCGGCCGCGTCGTCGCCGTGATCGGCGCCAAGGGCGGCGTCGGCGCCTCGACCGTCGCCCACAATCTGTCGTGGGCGCTCGCCGGCGACCTGGAGTCGCCGACGATCGTCGCCGACTTCGACCTCGGATTCGGCACCGCCGGGCTCGACTACAATCAGGATCCGCCCCAGGGCGTCGCCGAGGCGGTGTTCGCTCCCGAGCGCGTCGACTCCAATCTGATCGATCGGCTGTTGTCCAAGTGCGGCGATCGGCTGCACCTGCTCGCCGCGCCGGCGACGCTCGACCGGGTCTACGACTTCAGCGAGACTTCGTTCGATTCGGTGGTCGACACCATGCGCGCCGCCGCGCCGTGGATCGTACTCGATCTGCCGCATGCCTGGACCGGCTGGACGCGGCGGATGCTGATCGCCGCCGACGAAGTGATCGTCGTCGCCGCGCCCGATCTCGCCAACCTGCGCAACGCCAAGAACATCATCGACACGATCCGCGGCGCGCGGCCCAACGATTATCCGCCGCGACTGGTCATCAACGGCCTCGGCATGCCAAAGCGGCCGGAAATCGCGCTCGCCGATTTCGCCAAGACGGTCGAGGCGGAGCCGTTCGCCGCCATTCCGCACGACCCCAAGCTGTTCGGCGCGGCCGCCAACAATGGCCAGATGATCGCCGAAATCGAGCCGAAGGGAAAAGTCGCCGAGACGTTCGGCGAACTCGCCGCCAAGCTCGCCGGCCGCGCCGAAGCGCGCGGCGCCAAGCGCGGCCTGTTCGATCCGTTTCTCGCCAAGCTGATGGGCAAGAAAGGTTGACCGCCGCCGGTCGCCGCGCCAGCCGGCGCGGACGCTGACGCAGGGAAAGAGAGATGTTCGGCAAGCGCTCCAATCCCGGCCTGAGCCCGGCGACGCCCGTCACGGTCGCGCCGCCGCCGCCGCGCGTCGAAGCGACCTCGCCCGCCGCCGCCGCGCCGGAGCCGGCCGTCCATAGCCAGCAGGAACGTCGCTCCGACGGCTATTTCCAGACCAAGTCGATGATTTTCGGCGCGCTGATCGAGGCGATCGACCTCGCGGCGTTGGCCAAGCTCGATCCGGAAAGCGCGCGCGAGGAAATCCGCGACATCGTCCATGAAATCGTCGCGATCAAGAACCTCGTTCTGTCGATCTCGGAGCAGGAAGACCTGCTCGACGACATCTGCAACGACGTGCTCGGCTACGGCCCGCTCGAGCCGCTGCTGGCGCGCGACGACATCGCCGACATCATGGTCAACGGCCCCAATCGGACTTTCATCGAAGTCGGCGGCAAGATCCAGTTGACCAATGTCCGGTTTCGCGACGCCGCCCAACTGATGAACATCTGCCAGCGCATCGTCAGCCAGGTCGGCCGCCGCGTCGACGAGGCCTCGCCGATCTGCGACGCGCGCCTGCTCGACGGCTCGCGCGTCAACGTCATCGCTCCGCCGCTGGCGATCGACGGCGCGGCGCTGACGATCCGCAAATTCAAGAAGGACAAGCTGACCCTCGACCAGCTCGTCCGGTTCGCCTCGATTTCGCCCGCTGGCGCGGAAATCCTCAAGATCATCGGCCGCGTGCGCTGCAACGTCATCATCTCCGGCGGCACCGGCTCCGGCAAGACGACGCTGCTCAATTGCCTCACCCATTACATCGAGCCCGACGAGCGGGTCATCACCTGCGAAGACGCGGCCGAACTGCAGCTGCAGCAACCCCACGTGGTGCGGCTGGAGACGCGGCCGCCCAACCTCGAAGGGGTTGGTCAGGTGACGATGCGCGATCTGGTGAAGAACTGTCTGCGCATGCGTCCCGAGCGCATCATCGTCGGCGAGGTGCGCGGTCCGGAAGCGTTCGACCTGTTGCAGGCGATGAACACCGGCCACGACGGCTCGATGGGCACGCTGCACGCCAACTCGCCGCGCGAGGCGCTGAGCCGTATCGAATCGATGATCACCATGGGCGGCTACTCGCTGCCCTCGCGCACCATCCGCGAAATGGTCGTCTCCTCGGTCGACGTCATCATCCAGGCGGCGCGCTTGCGCGACGGCTCGCGTCGCATCACCCACGTCACCGAAGTGATGGGGATGGAAGGCGACGTCATCATCACCCAGGACCTGTTCGTTTACGACATTCTCGGCGAGGACGCGCAGGGCAAGCTCCTGGGCCGGCATCGCTCGACTGGCGTCGGTCGGCCGCGTTTCTGGGATCGCGCGCGATATTTCGGCGAAGAGCAGCGGCTGGCGGCTGCGCTCGACGAGTCGGAAGTCCGCGTGGAGCCGTAGCGTTCGAGTCGAGGGCGGAGCGATGATAAACCACACGGTTCTTGCGGCGGGCCTGGCGATTTTCGCCCTCGGCGGGATGGCGTTCGTCTTCGCCGGCGGCAATTCGCGCGCCGACGTGCGACGCGCCTCGGTGCAGAAGACGGACGAGAAGGCCAACGCCGCCGTCGCCGATCGCGCCGCCAACAAGAAGAAGATCTCCGAGAGCCTCAAGGACCTCGAAAAGAAGTCGAAACGCAAAGGCCCCGACCTCGCCACCCGCATCGCCCAGGCCGGCCTGCCGATCGACAAGCGGCAGTTCCTGATGATCTCGGCGGCGGTCGCCGTCGTGGTTACGCTCGCCGTCTTCATCAAATCGGGCAGCCTGCCGCTCGCCGGGCTGGTCGGCCTGATGGCCGCGCTCGGCCTTCCCAACCTGGTGCTGTCGCGGCTGCGCATGCGGCGCATCAACAAATTCGTCGACATCTTCCCCAACGCGCTCGACATTATCGTGCGCGGCGTCAAGGCCGGTCTGCCGCTCGGCGACACGCTGAGGATCATCGCCAACGAATCGCCCGAGCCGGTGCGCTCCGAATTCCGCAAACTGGTCGAAGCGCAGGCGCTCGGCCTGCCGCTTCCCGAGGCGGCGGAAAAGCTCGCCGAGCGCGTGCCGATCAGCGAGACCAATTTCTTCTCGATCGTCATCGGCATCCAGAGCAAGTCGGGCGGCAACCTGTCCGAAGCGATCGGCAACCTGTCGCGCACTCTGCGCGAGCGCAAGAAGATGAAGGGCAAGATCAAGTCGATGGCGATGGAGGCGAAGGCCTCGGCGGCGATCATCGGCGCGGTGCCGTTCGTCGTCACCACGCTGCTCTACCTCTCTTCGCCGAAATACATCAGCCTGCTGTGGATGACCCAGCACGGGCGCATCGTCGCCGCCATCGCCTGCTTCTGGATGAGCATCGGCGTGGTGATGATGCGCAAGATGATCAGTTTCGACTTCTAGGCGGAGACAGGCGATGCTCGATCTGGTCATCGACAGGCTCGGCGACGGGCACTTCATGGCGTTCCTGCTCGCCGCGCTCGGCTGCGCGGCGACGGCGCTGACCGTCGTCGTGCCGATGCTGCAGACCGACAATCTGTCGCGCCGCATCCGCGCGGTCTCCGACGAGCGCGAGCGCATCCGCCAGCGCGAGCGCGAACGCCTCGCCGCCAAAGACAACCGGACCCAATTGCGGTCGCGCCCGAGCTCGATGCTCAAGCGGCTGGTCGACACGCTCAACCTGACGAGTTGGCTGAGCACCGAAACGGCCAAGGAACAGCTGGCCAAGGCCGGCTTCCGCGGCGCCGGGGCCGAATACGCCTTCGTCGCCGGCCGTCTCATCGCCCCGATCAGTTTCGCGATCATCGCGGCGGTTTACATCTTCGGCTTCGCCGATTGGCAGCAGCCGCTGGCGATCAAGCTCGGCGGCGTGATGGCGGCGGTCTACCTCGGCGTCAAGGCGCCGGAGATTTATCTGCGCAACGCCACCACGAAACGCCAGAAGTCGATCGAGCGCGCTTATCCCAACACGCTCGACCTGATGCTGATCTGCGCCGAATCGGGCATGTCGATCGAGCACGGGGTGCGCAAGGTGAGCGGCGAAATCGGCGTCGAAAGCGTCGAAATGGCCGAAGAGCTGACGCTGCTCTCGGCTGAAATGTCGTATCTCCCGGACCGACGCACCGCATTCGAGAATCTCAACGCCCGCACCGGCCTCGAATCGATCCGTTCGCTGACCACCGTGCTGATCCAGTCCGAACGCTACGGCACGCCGCTCGGCTCCGCGCTGCGCGTGCTCGGCCAGGAGAGCCGCGACCAGCGCATGAATGCGGCGGAGAAGAAGGCCGCGGCGCTGCCGCCGACCCTGACCGTGCCGATGATCCTGTTCTTCCTGCCCGGCCTGTTCGCGGCGATCCTCACCCCGGCGGCGATCCAGATCAACAACTGGAATTGACCCCAAGGCGAGCGGGGAAAACCGCTTCCCGCCGCTCGGCGCGGCCTTTTCTCGTCGCCTGGCGCGGCGATTCTCGTTGCCTGGCGCGGCCTGGCGAAGCATGATTCGCCATGGTCCGCGATTCCTCTCCAGCCCCGCTCTGGCCCGATCCCGTCGCGCCAGCGGCGGAGGCCCGGCTGTCGGCGCGCGCCGCCGCGCATCTCGGCGTCCGCTATCTCGCCGGCCTCAATCCCGAGCAGCGCCGCGCGGTCGAGGCGCTGGACGGGCCGGTGCTGGTGCTGGCGGGGGCCGGCGTCGGCAAGACGCGGGTGCTGACGACCCGCATCGCCCATCTCATCGCCGCCGGGCGCGCGCGGCCGCACGAGATCCTCGCCGTCACCTTCACCAACAAGGCGGCGCGCGAAATGCGCGAGCGGGTCGGATTGTTGACCGGCGTCGCCGACGGCCTGCCGTGGCTCGGCACCTTTCACTCGGTCGGCGCGAAAGTGCTGCGCCGCCACGCCGAACTGGTCGGCCTCAAGCCGAATTTCACCATTCTGGATACGGACGATCAGTTGCGCCTGCTCAAGCAGGTCCTGCAGGCCGAGAACGTCGACGACAAGCGCTGGCCGCCGCGCGCGCTGGCGGCGCTGATCGACCGCTGGAAGAACCGCGGCCTCGATCCCAAGCGCGCGCCGGCCGACGAATCGGCCGGCTTCGCCAACGGCCGCGGCGCGGCGCTCTACCGCCTCTATCAGGAACGGCTCAAGTCGCTCAACGCCGTCGACTTCGGCGATCTGCTGCTCGAAGGGCTGCGGTTGTTCCGCGAGCGGCCGGAAGTCCTCGCCGACTACCAGCGGCGCTGGCGCTATCTGCTGGTCGACGAATACCAGGACACCAACGTCGTCCAGTATCTGTGGCTGCGGCTGCTGGCCCAGGGCCATCGCAACCTGTGCTGCGTCGGCGACGACGACCAGTCGATCTACGGCTGGCGCGGCGCCGACGTCGACAACATCCTGCGCTTCGAGCGCGACTTCCCCGGCGCGACGGTGATCCGGCTCGAGCGCAACTACCGATCCGGCGGCCATATTCTCGCTGTCGCGGCCGGTCTCATCGCCCACAATCGCAACCGCCTCGGCAAGACGCTCTACACCGAGGCCGGCATGGGCGAGAAGCCGACGGTCGGCGGGCTGTGGGACAGCCAGGAAGAGGCGCGCGTCATCGGCGACGAGATCGAGGCGGCGCAGCGCGCCGGCACGCCGCTCAGGGAGATGGCGATCCTGGTGCGCGCCTCGTTCCAGATGCGCGAGTTCGAGGAACGGTTCATCGCGCTGGGCGTGCCCTATCGGGTGATCGGCGGCCCGCGGTTCTACGAGCGGGCGGAAATTCGCGACGCGCTCGCCTACCTGCGCTGCGTCGTCCAACCCGACGACGACCTCGCCTTCGAGCGCATCCACAACACGCCGCGGCGCGGCTTGGGCGAAGCGACGCTCAACCTGCTGCATGTCTATCGACGCAACGCCGGCGTTTCGCTGACCCGAGCGGCGCGGGCGATGATCGAGACCGAAGAGCTCAAGGCGCGGCCGCGCCACATCCTGCGCGATTTGCTGCGCGATTTCGATCGCTGGGCGGCGGCGGTCGAAACGACGCCGCACGACGAACTCGCCCAAACCATTCTCGAGGAGAGCGGCCTGATCGACATGTGGAAGGCCGAGCGCACCGCCGACGCCGAAGGACGGCTGGAAAACCTCAAGGAGCTCACCCGGTCGATGGGCGAATTTCCCAGCCTCGCCGCCTTCCTCGAGCACGTCTCGCTGGTGATGGAGGCGGAGAGCGGCGAGGGCGAGGATCGCGTGTCGATCATGACGCTGCACGCCGCCAAGGGGCTGGAGTTCGACGTCGTCTTCCTGCCCGGCTGGGAGGAAGGCCTGTTCCCGCATCAGCGCGCGCTCGACGAGAACGGTCGCGCCGGGCTCGAGGAAGAGCGTCGCCTCGCCTATGTCGGCCTGACGCGCGCGCGCCGCGCGGCGAAGATTTATTTCGCCGCCAATCGCCGCGTGCACGGTCTGTGGCAGAGCTCGGCGCCGTCGCGCTTCATCGACGAGCTGCCGGCCGATCATGTCGAGGCAGTCGGGGCCCAGGGCGGGCCCGAGGTCTTCGCCGCCGCGCGCTTCGATCGCGACCCGGCCTTCGCTTCGCGCTACGAGACGCCGGGCTGGCGGCGCGCCCAAGCTAATTCGGCCCAAGCCAATGCGGGCCAGGCCGACGCCGGGCGTGAGACGAAAGCGCCGCCGCGCGTCATCGAGGGCCGGGTCGTCGCCCGCGACGGGCCGTCGGCGCAGTTCGCCGTCGGCGCGCGGGTGTTCCACATCAAGTTCGGCAACGGCGACGTCGTCGCCGTCGACGGGCCGAAGCTGACGGTCGAATTCGACCGCGCCGGCCGCAAGATGGTGCTCGACAGCTTCGTCAGCGCGGTGGGGTGAAGGCGGCTCAGGCCGCCTTCGACTTCGGCGTCACCTCGGCGGCGTAATCGTCGATCAGCGCCGCGGTCAGCGCGCCGGGCGTGAACTTGCGCCCGGCGATTTCGCCGACCGGGGTCACTTCCGCCGCCGTGCCGGTGATGAAGCACTCGCTGAAGCCAGCCAGCTCTTCGGGCATGATGCGTCGCTCGGCGACTTCGACGCCGCGCCGGCGCGCCAGCTCGATCACCGTCTGGCGGGTGATGCCGTCGAGGAAGCAATCGGCGGTCGGCGTGTGGATGACGCCGTCCTTGACGAAGAAGATGTTGGCGCCGGTGCATTCGGCGACGCGGCCCTGCCAGTCGAGCATCATCGCGTCGGCGTAGCCGCGCCGCTCGGCGCGATGTTTGGAGATGGTGCAGATCATGTAGAGGCCCGCCGCCTTGGCGAGCGAGGGCGCGGTCGCCGGATCGGGCCGGCGATATTCGGCCAGGTCGAGGCGGATGCCCTTCATCCGCTGGGCGGGATCGAAATAGCTCGGCCAGTCCCACACCGCGATCGCGAGATGGATCTTGTTGTGCTGGGCCGAGACGCCCATCATCTCCGAGCCGCGCCAGGCGATCGGCCGCACATAGGCGTCGACGAAACCGTTCTTCTGCAGCGTCTGGGCCTTGGCCGCGTCGATCTCGGCGGCGCTGTAGGGCGCCTCGAAATCGAGGACGCGCGCCGAATGGCGCAGGCGCTCGGAATGCTGGGTCGATTTGAAGATCTTGCCGCCGTAGGCGCGCTCGCCCTCGAAGACGGCGCTGGCGTAATGGAGCGCGTGGGTCAGAACATGCGCTTTGGCGTCGCGCCACGGGACAAGCTTGCCGTCGTACCAGATCCAGCCGTCGCGATCGTCAAATGTCTGGGCCGCCATAGCGCGCTCCTTGGATTGGCCGGTTAGATTTTGATTTTATCCCGGCGCGGATTAAATAGCCCCGCAGGTCTGGCGGCAATGGCTAGCAGGAGCCGGGCAATATGTCAACATTGCTGACCTAAATGGCCGAACCGACGCGCATGGGCGGACGGGCCGCGACGTCTTCGGCCGCGGCGCGGGAGGAGGCGCCGCTCTACGAGCTGATCGAACTGCTGTTCTTCGCCTACCGCGATTTCGTCGGCGACGCCGATCGGCTGCTGGAGACCTTCGGTTTCGGCCGCGCCCATCATCGCGTGCTGCATTTCGTCAGCCGCCACCCCGGCTTGACCATCGCGGCGCTGCTCGACATCCTCAAGATCACCAAGCAGAGCCTCAATCGCGTGCTCAAGGAACTCCTCGCCAAGAATTTCATCGATGCGCGCGCCGGCGCGACCGACCGTCGGCATCGCCAGCTCTACGCCACCGAAGCGGGCGAAAAGCTCGCCCGCGACCTCGCCAAGCTGCAGACCCGCCGCTTCGCCGCCGCGCTCGACGAAGTTGGGCCGGGGGCGAAAGCGATGGCGTCGACGTTCCTGCAAGCGATGATCGACGCGCCGGAGCGCGAACGGGTGATGGCGCTGATCGCCTCCGGCCGGGGCGGCGCCAAATGAGCGCCGCCGAGCTCGCCGACGACGCCGCCCATCTGCTGGTGGTCGACGACGACCGCCGCCTGCGCGACCTGCTTTCGGCCTATCTGTCCAAGCACCGCCACCGCGTCACCGTCGCCGCCTCGGCCGCCGAAGCGCGCGGCTTCCTCGCCAACCTCTCCTTCGACCTGATCGTTCTCGACGTGATGATGCCAGGCGAAAACGGCTTCGCCTTCGCCGAAAGCCTGCGCAAGCGCTCCGACGTGCCGATCGTCATGCTGACCGCGCGCTCCGACGCAGCCGACCGGGTGCGCGGCCTCGAGATCGGCGTCGACGACTATCTCGCCAAGCCGTTTGAGCCGCGCGAACTGCTGCTGCGCATCGGCTCGGTTCTGCGCCGCACCCGTGCGCCGGCGCCCAAGAGCGACAGCGCGGTGGCGCGCTTCGGCCCGTTCACCTTCTCGCTCGAACGCGGCGAACTGCGCAACGGCGCCGAGATCGTCCGCCTGACCGAGCGCGAACGCGAGATCTTGCGCCTGCTGTGCGCGAGCGCCGGCGCCAGCGTGTCGCGCGAGGCGCTGTCGGGCGCCGGCGCGTCGGCGCAGGAGCGCACGGTCGACGTCCAGATCAACCGGCTGCGCCGCAAGATCGAGGTCGACCCCGCCAATCCGGTTTACCTGCAGACGGCGCGCGGATCAGGCTATCGCCTGCTCGCCGACGGATGATCGCCGCGGCGAGTTCGGCGCTCACCGCGCTTTCGCAGCTCCGCCGGGCCTGGCGCTGGGTCGCGCGCAGCGTCGCTGAGCTGTTGCCCAAGGGCCTCTACGCGCGCTCGCTGCTGATCGTCATCGTGCCGATGGTGCTGCTGCAGACCGCAGTCGCCTATGTGTTCATGCAGCGCCACTGGGACATCGTCACCCACCGCCTGTCGGCCGCCGTCGCCCGCGACGTGGGGGCGATGGTCGATCTCTACGGCGCCCTGCCGCCGGGGGTCGACGATCCCAAGCTGCACGCGATCGCCGCGCGCTTCCATATGGACGTCGAAACGCTGCCGCCCGGCCCGCTGCCGCCGAAGACGCCGGAAACCTTCTTCAACGTGCTCGATCCGCTGACCCGCGCCCTGCCGGAGGAGCTCGGCGCCCAGGTCAGGCTGCCGTTCTGGGTCGACACCGTCGGCCGCTCCGGGCTGATGGAAATCCGCGTCAACCTCGGCGGGCGGGTGCTGCGCTTCATCACCCGCCGCACGCTCGCCTACGAGCCGAACGTCCATATCTTCATCCTGTGGATGCTCGGCGCGTCGTTGGTGCTGGTGACGGTGGCGATCCTGTTCCTGCGCAACCAGATCCGGCCGATCCTCAGGCTCGCCGACGCGGCGGAGGACTTCGGCAAGGGCCGCGACGCCGAGTTCCATCCGCGCGGCGCGCGCGAGGTGCGCCAGGCCGGCTACGCCTTCATCGAGATGAAGCGGCGCATCGAACGCGCCACCGAGCAGCGCACGGCGATGCTCAACGGCGTCAGCCACGACCTGCGCACCATGCTCACCCGCTTCAAGCTGTCGCTCGCCGTCATCGACGAATCGGCCGAGGTCGAGCCGATGCAGAAGGACGTCGACGAAATGCAGCGCATGCTCGAGGGCTATCTCGCTTTCGCGCGCGGCGACGCCGGCGAGCCGACCGAGCTGACCGATCTCAGAGGCGTCCTCGACGGCTTGCGCGCCGACGCCGAGCGCCATGGCGCGCGCGTCGAAGTCGAGGCCAAGGGCGACCTCAACGTCAGGGTCAGGCCGATCGCGATCAAGCGCTGTCTCGGCAATCTGGTCGCCAACGCCGAGCGCCACGCCAAGACGATCGCGCTCAAGGCGGCGCGCGAGCAGCGCTTCGTCAACATCTGCGTCGACGACGACGGACCTGGCATCGCCCCCGAACATCGCGAGGACGTGTTCCGGCCGTTCCACCGGCTCGACGAGGCGCGCAACCAGGACGAAGGCGGCTCCGGCCTCGGCCTGGCGATCGCCCGCGACGTGGCGCGCTCGCACGGCGGCGAGATCACGCTGTCGACCAGCCCGCTCGGCGGCCTGCGCGCCTGCGTGCGATTGCCGATCTAGGCGCCTGCGGACGCGGTCATCGGCCGCGTCGACAGCCAAAAAACCTCCTCATCCCGAGCCGCCCGCGAAGCGGGCGAGTCGAAGGACGAGGAGGCGCTCGCTGCAAATCGTGGCGCGTCGATCCTCCTCGTCGTTCGAGACGCGCCGCTGGCGCGGCGCTCCTCACGATGAGGAGGATCGGTCGGCCTCTTTCCCAGAAGCGTCAACCTGGGCCGAAACGCAAAACGCCGGCTTGTCGCCGGCGTTCGCAAGGCCTGGAGATGGAGCGGTCCGATCAGAGCGAAGCGCTGATCCAGCGCGACAGTTCGCTCTTCGGGCCGGCGCCGGTCTTGACCGCGACGCGCTGGCCGCCCTTGAACACCATCAGCGTGGGGATCGAGCGGATGCCGAGTTCGGAGGCGATCCTCGGGTTCTCGTCGACGTTGAACTTGGCGATCTTGACTTTGCCCTGCATCTCGACCGCGATTTCCTCCAACGCCGGGGCGATCATGCGGCAGGGGCCGCACCACTCGGCCCAGAAGTCGACGACGACCGGCTCGCTGGATTTGAGGACGTCGGCGTCGAAGCTGGCGTCGGTGACTTTCGAGGTGTTGGCGGACATGGCGGCACTCCGGGCAAGCGCGGGCGGAATCGCGCCCTCAAGGATATCCAATAGGTAGGAACCCCTTGGAGCAGCGTCAAGACGACCTAGGACGGAGCCCGGGGGATGCGCGCCGCTTGATCCGCCCGCTTGACGCGGTCCTCCACGCAACCTAACCGCTTGCGCCATGGCCGCCGACATCGCAGACGATCCCATCCCGCTGATCGACGGGCTCGGCGCCTTGTCGGGCCGCTACGACGCGATCCTGTGCGACATCTGGGGCGTGCTGCACAACGGCCGCGACGCCTTCCGCCCTGCCTCCGAGGCGCTCGCCGCGTTCCGCCGCGACGGCGGGACGGTGGTCCTGATCACCAACGCGCCGCGCCCCAATCCGATCATCCGCGACCAGGCGCTCGCTTTCGGCGTCGCCCCGGAGGCTTTCGATGCGGTCGTCACCTCCGGCGACGTCGCGATCGGCATGATCGCCGCGCGCGGCGGCGCGCCGCTCCATCACATCGGCCCGCCGCGCGATCTGGCGCTGATCGCCGCGGCGGCGGAGCGCGGCGGCGTCGCGCCGGCGCTGGTCGGGCCGGACGAGGCGGCCTACGTCCTCTGCACCGGCCTGTTCGACGATTCGACCGAGACGCCCGAGGATTACGCCGGTCGGCTGGCGAGGCTCGCCGAGCGCCGGCTGCCGATGATCTGCGCCAATCCCGATCTCGTCGTCCATCGCGGCCACAAGCTCGTCTATTGCGCCGGCGCGCTCGCCGAGGTCTACGAGGCGCTCGGCGGCGAGACGATCTACGCCGGCAAGCCGCATCGGCCGATCTACAAAGCGGCGCTGGAGCGGATCGCGGCGCTGCGCGGCGCTCCGGTCGCGCCGGCGCGGGCGCTGGCGATCGGCGACGCCTTGCGCACCGACCTCGCCGGCGCCGTCGCGGCCGGGCTCGACGCCTTGTTCGTCGCCGACGGCATCCATCGCGGCGAACTCTATGGTTCCGGCGCGCCCGACGACGCGCTGCAGCGGCTGCTGGCGTCGCCCGCGCCGCGGCCGGTCGCCGCCATCCGCGCGCTCGTCCCTTAGCGAACAGGCCCACCGGCGCCAATGTCGAATGGCCGCGGCGGCGCGGAGCGGGCATAGTCGCCGCCAAGCCGCCAGCGCCAGGAGCGCGCCGCCATGCCGAGTCTGGGATTGCAGACCCTCTATTTCGAGGACCTCGCGCTCGGCATGCGCGAATCCCTGCGCAAGACGGTCGAGAGCGAAGACGTGGTCGGCTTCGCCGAACTGACCGGCGACCACAATCCGATCCATCTCAGCGACCATTTCGCCCGCAAGACCCGCTTCGGCGAGCGCATCGTCCACGGTCTCTACACCGCGAGCCTGATTTCGGCGGTGATCGGCATGCGCCTGCCGGGCCCAGGCTCGGTCTACATCTCCCAGACGCTCAACTTTCGCGGGCCGGTCAAAATCGGCGACGTGATCGACGTCAATGTCGAGGTGATTGAGCTTGTCGAGACGGGACGGCGGGTGCGGCTCAAGTGCGAGTGCCTGGTCGACGGCAGAGTGGTGCTCGACGGCGAGGGCGTGTTGAGCGTGCCGAAGGGCCAAGCGTCGGCGCCTTGACCCTGCCGGCGCCGCGAGGCAGTTTCCGCGCGCCTCAAACCAAAGTCGCGCCGCGGCGCCGGATGCAGCCTTGATTCAAGCCCCGACGAGATCCTTCGCGCTGGCGATCGACCCGGCGCGGCCGCCGGCCGGACTCGAACGAGCGGTCTACGCGGTCGGCAATTTCGACGGCGTCCACCGCGGCCACGCCGCGGTCATCGCCCGCACCCTGGCGCTCGCCGCCGAACGGGGCGCGCCCGCCGCCGTCCTCACCTTCGAGCCGCATCCGGCCGACTATTTCGCCGGCCGGCCGGTCGTCTTTCGCCTGACGCCGCTGCCGATCAAGGCGCACATCTTCCGCTCGCTCGGCCTCGCCGGCGCGGCGGCGCTGACCTTCGACGCGGCGCTCGCCGGCCTGACGGCGGACGAATTCATCGAACAGACGCTGGTGGCGCGGCTCGACGTCGGCGCGGTCGTGGTCGGCTGGGACTTCCACTTCGGTCGCGGGCGCGCCGGCGCGGCCGTTGATCTCGTGCGCGCCGGGGCGCGGCTCGGTTTCGCGGTCGAAATCGTCGAAAAGGTCGAGGCGCCGATCGACGGCCGCGCCGAAGTCGTTTCGTCCTCGGCGATCCGCCGCGCGCTCGAGCGCGGCGACGTCGAGGCGGCGGCGCGCGGCATGGGCCGCGACTACGTCGTCGCCGGGATCGTCGCTCCCGGCCAGCGGGTCGGCCGTACGCTCGGCGTTCCGACCGCCAATCTGGCGCTCGAGCCGACCAATCGGCTCGCTTTCGGCGTCTATGCGGTCAGGGCGGCGGTCGGCGGCAAGATCCACGGCGGCGTCGCCAGCTTCGGCGTGCGTCCGACGGTCAATTCCGGCGCGCCGCTGCTCGAGGTCCACCTGTTCGATTTTTCCGCCGACCTCTACGGTCGGGAGATGGAGGTCGCGTTCCTCGCCCGGCTGCGCGAAGAGCGCAAATTCGCTTCGCTCGACGCGCTGAAGGCGCAAATGGCGCTCGACCTCGCCGCGGCGCGCGCGGTCGTCGCGTCCCGCCCATTTGGCGATTCCGGCCAAATCATCTAATCCGTGCGCCGCGAAGCCCGGAGCTTCCCTCATTCCCGCATGTTGACCTGTTCGCCATGACCGAAGCGTCCGCCCAAGGCCCCGACTATTCCGACACGCTCTATCTGCCCAAGACCGATTTCCCGATGCGGGCCGGTCTGCCGCAGAAAGAGCCGGAAATTCTCGCCCGCTGGGCGCGCGAAGGGCTTTACGCGGCGCTGCGCGCAAGCGGCAAGGGGCGGCCGAAATTCGTGCTGCACGACGGCCCGCCCTACGCCAACGGCAACATCCACATCGGTCATGCGCTCAACAAGATCCTCAAGGACCTGGTCGTCCGCTCGGAGCAGATGGCGGGCAAGGATTCCAACTACGTGCCCGGCTGGGACTGCCACGGCCTGCCGATCGAGTGGAAGGTCGAGGAGGAGAACTACCGCCGCAAGGGCAAGGTGAAGCCCGACTTCAGCGACGCCAAGGCGATGGTCGCCTTCCGCCGCGAATGCCGCGCCACCGCCGAGCATTGGGTTTCGGTGCAGCGCGAGGAGTTCAAGCGGCTCGGCGTCGTCGGCGACTGGGATCATCCCTATTTGACGATGACCTATCCCGCCGAAGCGCAAATCGCGCGCGAGATCCACAAGTTCGCCGCCAACGGCCTGCTCTACCGCGGCTCCAAGCCGGTGATGTGGAGCGTGGTCGAGAAGACCGCGCTCGCCGAAGCGGAAGTCGAATACGAAGATTACGTCAGCGACACGATCTATGTGGCATTTCCGGCGCGGACGAAAGTCGTGGCAACGGCAACGGATGCAGACGAGCGCTTTTTCGTCCACGCGCCGCATGAACAAATTCAAGCTGCGCTAGATCGCAGTGCCAGCTTGAAGACGCGCCTCAAAGATGCTTCGATTGTCATTTGGACAACAACGCCTTGGACGATTCCCGGCAACCGCGCGGTCGCCTACTCGCCGCGTATTGAGTATGGGCTCTATCGAGTCACGTCAGCACCGGAAGGCAACTGGGCTGCTGCCGGCGCGTGCTACGTCCTTGCCGACAAGCTGGCGCGCGACTTTTTTAGGGCTGCCAAGGTCGAGGAATTCCACCGGGTCGAAGACATTACGGCAGATGATTTAGCGCACCTGATTCTTCAGCATCCACTCCGCACGGCCATCGATGCGTATAGCTTCGACGTCCCTCTTCTCGCCGCCGAACACGTCACCGACGACGCGGGCACGGGTTTCGTGCACACCGCGCCCGGCCATGGCCGCGAGGACTTCGAGCTGTGGATGGCGAGCGGTCGCGAACTCGCGGCGCGCCATATCGACACGCGCATCCCATACACCGTCGACGAGAACGGCGCCTTCACCGACGAGGCGCCGGGCTTCACCGGCAAGCGCGTGCTCACCGACAAGGGCGAGCCAGGCGACGCCAACAAGGCCGTCATCGACGCGCTGATCGCGGCGGGCGCGCTGATCGCGCGCGGCAAGCTCAAGCACCAGTACCCGCATTCGTGGCGGTCGAAGAAGCCGATCATCTTCCGCAATACGCCGCAATGGTTCATCGCCATGGACAAGCCGATCGCCGGCGCTGTAGACGCGGTCGCCGACCGCGTCAGGCGCGAAGCGCCGCCTTTGCCGGAACCAGACGCGGTCGCCGACCGCGTCTACAGTCCAACGCTGCGCGAGACGGCGTTGCGCGCGATCGGCGAGACGCGCTGGGCGCCGGCCGCGGGCGAAAACCGCATCCGCGGCATGGTGTCGGCCAAGCCCGATTGGGTGATGAGCCGCCAGCGCGCCTGGGGCGTGCCGATCGCGGTGTTCGTCAAGAAGGGCGGCCACGAAATCCTGATCGACGATCGCGTCAACGCGCGCATCGCCGCGGCGTTCGAACAGGAGGGCGCCGACGCGTGGTACGAGGAGGGCGCGGCGCGCCGCTTCCTCGCGCCTGAATACGATCCGGCCGATTACGAGAAGGTCGATGACATCCTCGATGTCTGGTTCGATTCCGGCTCGACCCATTCCTACGTGCTCGAGGACCCGGTCCACTTCCCCGGTCTGGCCGGGATCAAGCGCCGGCGCGACGGCGGCGACGACGAGGTGATGTATCTGGAAGGTTCGGACCAGCACCGCGGCTGGTTCCAGTCCTCGCTGCTCGAAAGCTGCGGCACACGCGGCCGCGCGCCCTTCGACGTCGTGCTGACGCACGGCTTCACGCTCGACGAGAAGGGCCGCAAGATGTCGAAATCGCTCGGCAACCAGACCTTCCCGCAGGACATCATCAAGGCCTCGGGGGCCGACATCCTCAGGCTGTGGGCGGCGAGCGTCGACTATTCCGACGACCAGCGCATCGGCCCGGAAATCCTCAAAAGCGTCGCCGACAATTACCGCAAGCTGCGCAACTCGCTGCGCTGGATGCTCGGCACGCTCGCCCATCGGCCGCTCGCGCCGCTCGGCGACGCCCTGCCGCGCGCGCCGCTTGAGCGGCTGATGCTGCATCGCCTCGCCCAGCTCGATCCGATCGTGCGCAAGGCCTATTCCGACTTCGACTACGCCAAGGTCGTCGCGACGCTGTCGAGCTTCATGAACGTCGATCTGTCGGCGTTCTATTTCGACATCCGCAAGGACGCGCTTTATTGCGACGCGCCGTCGAGCGCGCTGCGGCGCGAGGCGCTCGAGACGGTCGAACGCATCTTCCGCTATGTGACCGTTTGGCTGGCGCCGATCCTCGCCTTCACCTGCGAAGAGGGGTGGGCGTCGCGCGATCCAACCGCCGGCTCGGTTCATCTCGAGCAGTTCCCGACCGCGCCGGCGGCATGGCTCGACGACGCGCTCGCCAGCCGCTGGGACGCGATCCGCCGCGCCCGTTCGGTCGTCACCGGCGCGCTGGAGAAGGCGCGCGAGGCCAAGGCGATCGGCTCGTCGCTCGAAGCGCGCCCGCGCGTCTACGTCGAAGATTCCGAACTGAAGGCGGCGCTCGCCGAGGTCGATTTCGCCGAAGTGTGCATCACTTCCGGTCTCGTCCTCGCCTCCGGCGCAGAAACGCCGGCCGACGCCTTCCGCCTGACGGACGTTCCCGGCGTCGCGGTCGTCGTCGAGCGTGCGCTGGGCGTCAAATGCGCGCGCTCCTGGCGCTATTTCGATCCGACGACCGCCGACCCGGACTATCCCGACGTCAGCCCGCGTGACGCAGCCGCGCTGCGCGAGCTCGCCGTCATGCGGCGGGCGTGATGCGCGCGCGCGTCCTCGGCGCCGTCGCCATCGTCGCCGTCGTCGCGCTCGACCGCGCGGCGAAGGCGCTGGTGCTCGCCGATTTCGACGCGACCGCGGCGGCGCCGGCCCCGTTGACGCCGTTTCTCGACCTCGCCTTGCGCTGGAACCGCGGCATCTCCTTCAGCCTGTTGGCGCAGGAATCGGCGGCCGGGCGCTGGCTGCTGCTGGCGCTGACCGCGATCGTCACCGCGTTGATCGCGCTGTGGCTGTGGCGCGCGCGGGCGCTGCTGGTCGGCCTTGGCCTCGGGCTGATCATCGGCGGCGCGATCGGCAACGGCTACGACCGACTGGTCTATGGCGCGGTCGTCGACTTCCTCGACCTGCATGCGTTCGGCCGCCACTTCTTCGTCTTCAACCTCGCCGACGCGGCGATCAATCTCGGCGTCGCGCTGCTGATCGTCGACGGCCTTTTCGGCGCGCGGCGTCCGGCGGCGCCGGGCTCGGGGCGCGCCGCGGGCGCGTGAATCGGTTCCCCCGTCTGACGGACGCGGTCGGGGGCCTCGGGGAGTCCCATTTCTCGCCTCTTCGTGGTAGGAGAGCGATGTCGGCCGCGTTGGCGAAACGAGGCTTGGACGCGTTCCACGCCTTGGATTCGCCGGATTGTCGGGCCAACCAGAAATGCGGAGCGGTCGTTTCCGCGCGCGCGACGCCGTCGCGGCGACCGCGAGGAGGGGTTTTCGGCGATGCCGTCTGTGACGCTTGGGAAGGTCGGGGCCGGCGCCGCTGCGGCGAGCGCGGCGTGTCTCGTCTGGCTGTGCCTGTCGACGGCGCCGGCGACGGCCGGCGACGACGGCGCGGCGCCGCTGTGGGTCGGCATCGGCTCGGTGTTCGGCTTCGGCGGCGACGAGGAGCAGCCGGACATCGAATATCGCGACCACGCCAAGCTGGTCGTCCCGCCCAAGACGGATTTGCCGGCGCCCGCCCCCTCGCCGTGGGCCAGCGCGACCGACTGGCCGCGCGACCCCGATGTCGCGCGCTGGAAGGCGGATCAGGCCGAAAAGAACAAGAACAAGACCTTCATCCCCAAGCGCGACAGCCATCTGCCGCTCGATCCCCATATGGTCGTCACCACGGATTACACCTCCGGGATGGGCCCCAGCTTGCGCGGCAAATGCACGGTCGGCCCCGGCGAATCGTGCGACAGCGCGCCGGCGCCGGCGCTCAACTGGAACCCGCTGACCTGGGTCGGCATCCAGAAGAAGCCGGTGACGGTGCTCGGCCCCGAGCCTTCGCGCACGTCGCTCACCGACCCGCCGCCCGGCTTTCGCGCGCCCGTCGAGGGCGCCGGCGTGAAGGTCGACACCAACTAGCCCTCTTTCGACAGGGCCGTGGCTTCGCGCGTGAGCGGCCGGGCGCAAGCGAAATCCATGACCGATTATCCCGTCTCCAACGCCGCCCAGGCCGCCTCCAGCGCCTATCGCCTGGCGTCGCTCGACCAGGAGTTCCTGCTCGGCGATTCGACCCGCGGCGTGCGCTTCCAGCTCGAATATCAGAAGGCGCAAGAGGCGCTGCGCGCCTATGGGGTCGTTTCGATGCTGGTCGTCTTCGGCTCGGCGCGGGTGCGCGAGAACGGCGCCGGCCGTCAGGCGTTCTGGTACGCTGAAGCGCGCGCCTTCGGCCGCATCGCCTCGCTCGAGGGCGGCGCGCTCGGCGGGCCCCCTTACGCCAACGTAGTCGCGACCGGCGGCGGACCGGGGACGATGGAGGCCGCCAACCGCGGCGCGCACGAAGCGGGCGCGCCGACCATCGGCTTCAACATCACCCTGCCGCGCGAGCAGGAGCCCAACCCCTACACCACCCCCGCGCTGACCTTCCGCTTTCACTATTTCGCGATGCGCAAGATGCATTTCGCCATGCACGCCAAGGCGCTGGTGGTGTTTCCCGGCGGCTTCGGCACGTTCGACGAACTGTTCGAGCTGTTGACGCTGTCGCAGACCGGAAAAACGCCGCGCATCCCGATCGTCTTGGTCGATCAGGACTATTGGCGAAAGGTGATCGATTGGCGGGCGCTGCGGGAGAACGGCATGGTCAGCGCCGACGACCTCGGTCTGGTCGAATTCGCCGACGACGGCGCCGACGCCTGGGCGATCCTCAAGCGGGCGGGAATCGACGCCGCCCCCACCGTGAACAACTTCCCTCTTGGCGGGACGTGAAAAAGGCGCTACAAACCGCCCAGATTCGTCGTCGAGCCTTGAGTCTAGACGACGTACGGTTTCCCAGATCGAGCCGAATTGCGGACGCAACCTGAGGGGGTTCGCGACCGGCTAAGGGCTGTGAAGCTAAACCGCCTTTTTTTCGCGCGCCGTCCGCGCGGGTCGATCGAAGCGGCGATCGGCGCGCGAGACGCAGCGGGGACTGGCAGTCCGTTCCTGTGAGAACGCTATCCGCCGATGCTTGAAAGCGCCGTTTTTCGTTTCGCCGCGCCGCGCGGATCTTCCGCCCGACGGCGCGAACGCGCGCCCGGCCGCCGCGAACGTCGAGATCAATCAAGGAACATTCGATGAGACCTGGTCAGAACAACAATAAGCGGATGCGCGGCAACCGCCCCTCCAACAATCGGCGGGGCCCCAATCCGCTGACCCGTTCGTATGAATCGAACGGGCCCGACGTGAAGATCCGCGGCAACGCCCACCACATCGCCGAGAAATATCTGCAGCTCGCGCGCGATTCCCACACCAGCGGCGATCCGGTCGCGGCCGAGAACTACCTGCAGCACGCCGAGCACTATTTTCGCCTCATCGCCGCCGCCCAGGCCGCCCAAGCCCACGCCCAGAGCGGTCGGCCCCCGGGCGAAGGCGAGGCGGTCGAGATCGAGGACGACGAGGACTTCGGCGGCGGTGTCGCCGACCGCTTCGCTTCGCCCCCCGAACGAAACCCCCCTCCGTTCGCGCCGCAGCCCTATGTGCAGGGCCAGCCGACAGCGCCCGGCGCCGGCCCGCAACCGACCTTCGTCGAAGGCGAGCGTCAGCCGCAGCAGGGCGGCGACCCGCGCGGCGGCTACCAGCAGCGTCAGGACCGGCCGATGCGGCCGCAACAGCAGGACCGCGGGCCGCGCCCGGATCGGCCCTACGGCGATCGCCAGGAGCGCGGCGAGTTCCGCGAGGGCCGCCGCGATTTCAAGCCGCGCGAGTTCCGTCCCTACCGCGATCCCAATCCGCCGCGCGAAAATCCGCCGCCGGCCCCGGCCGACGGCGCCGCGGCGCTGCCCTCGTTCATCACCGCCGCGCCGCGCGTGCCCGGCCCGATGGACGCCGAGGTTCCGGCGCCGCAGGAGAACGCCGCCGAGACGAACGGAGCGGTCGAGTCGGGCGACGCCGCGTTCGAGGCTTCGGGCGATCCGCGGTTCCCCGGCCGGGCGCGCCGTCGCCGGCTGCGCTCGCCGTACGGATTCCATCCATCGGCGAATCAGGACGACGAGAGCGAAGGCCCGGTTCCGCCCAGCGACGCGCCGGTCTCCGAGTGAGCGGCGTCGCCGTTCAGCAGACGCCGACGCTCTCGAACTTGGCCTGCACGTGCTCGCGGTCGAACGGCTTCATCAGGAAGTCGTCGGCGCCGGCGTGCATCGCGCGGGCGATCTGGGCGACGTCGTATTCGCTGGTGCAGAACACCACTTTCGGCAACTCGCCGCCGGGCATCGCCCTCAGCTCGCGCAGGAACTCGTAACCGTCGAGCACCGGCATCGCGCCGTCGACGAGAATCGCGTCGGGCATGAAGAACGAACAGGCCGCCAGCGCCTGCCGGCCGTCGGCGGCTTCCGACGTGCCGAGGTTCATGCCTTCGAGGATGCGGCGCGCGATCTTGCGGATCACCGGCGAATCGTCGACCACCAGAACCTGCTTCATAGCCTGGACCCTATCGTGTCGCCGCGCGTCGAAGCGCGACCGGCGGCTCGCCGATCTTGGCGCGGCGACGTTAAGAAGGATTGAACCGGCGCGCTGCGGCTTACGCTTTAACGCCAGTCGGCCGCGCCTCGAAGGTCACCGATTCCGCCTCGACGGTGATCGCGACCTCCATGCCGCATTCGCGCGCCACCAGTCCGGCGAAGTAAGGCTGGATGCTGTGAGCGTCGACGGCGCCGCTCTCCGGCCGCCCGGCGACGAGATCGGCGACCCCGCTCGCCAGCCTCGGGTTGGGGCCCTTGGCCTCCACCCGCATCGCCAGCGTGTCGTCCTGGCCGCTGAGGTCGACGGAAATGACGCCGCCGCGCGGGATGGCCGATTGGGCGATCAGGCAGAGGTTGAGCAGCAGCTTGACCTTGTTCTTGGCGGCGAACCGGCGCGGCGGGTTCCACGCCAGCGTGGTGCGGTCGGCGGGGATGACGCCGCGCATCACCGTCTCGGCGTCGCCGGTGTCGATCGTCGCCCCCAGCGAGCCCGCCGCGCCGAAGGCGAGCCGGCAGAACTGCAGCCGCGCCGAAGCGGCGGCGGCGCTCTTCTTGATCAGTTCGGTCGCCACCGCGCGCATCTCGGGGTCTTTTTCGTCCTCCAGCACTTCCAGGCCGTTGACGATCGCGCCGACCGGAGAGATCACGTCGTGACAAACCCGCGAGCACAGCAGCGCGGCGAGGTCCATCGGGGCGAGGGCGACCATTGTCATGGGAATTTTCCTGTGGCTGAAGCCGCCGAGGGCGGCGCGGACGAGGCGCTTCGGGCTTGCGGGGCGCGATCGTATTTGATTCGCCGTCGGCCCGCGACTGGGCGATGAGCGCAAGCGAAGAAAGGAAGACGGCTTGAACGATCCGGCGACGACAGGGCGACTCGATCTTGCGAAGGCCGGCCGCGACGAGGCGGCGCTGCTGCTTGCGCGCGTCGCGCTCGCCGCCGGCCCGGGGGTGATGGCCGAATACGCGCACGGCGGCCCGGCGCGCGCCAAGGGCGACGGCAGCCCGGTGACCGCCGCCGACGAGCAGGCCGAGGCGACGATCCGCGAGCGTCTGGCGGCCTGGGCGGGGCCGATCCCGATCGTCGCCGAAGAGGCGACCGCCGCCGGCGTTCCGATCGCCATCGCCGAACGGTTCGTCCTGGTCGATCCGCTCGACGGGACGCGCGAATTCATCGCCCGCAACGGCGAGTTCACCGTCAATGTCGCGCTGATCGAACGCGGCCGGCCGATCGCCGGCGCGGTCTATGCGCCGGCGCTCGAACGGCTGTGGTTCGCCGGCGCGCGCGCCTTCGCCTGCGCGGCGCCCCTCGGCGCCGATCTGCCGCGGCGTGAGGCCTGGCGCGCGCTCGCCGTTCGCGCCGCGCCGCCGGCGCTGACCGCGCTCGCCAGCCGCTCGCATGGCGATTCGGCGACGGAAGCCTTCCTCGCCGGCCTGCCGATCGCCGATCGCCGTTCGGCCGGCTCGTCGCTGAAATTTTGCGTCATCGCCGAGGGCGAAGGCGACGTCTATCCGCGCTTCGGGCCGACGATGGAATGGGACACCGCCGCCGGCGACGCGGTCCTGCGCGCCGCCGGCGGGGCGACGCTTTCGGTCGAGGGCGGGCCGCTGCTCTATGGCAAGATCGCCGCGGGCTTGCGCAACGGCGGCTTCGTCGCCTGGGGCGACCCGCGCGCCGCGGCGCGCGCCGTTCATCGTTAATGAACCGTCAATCGGCCGCGGCGATAGTCGCGGCTGGCGAATCGCCATCACGGCGACACGATTTGCCGGAAAGCCTCTGCTGGCGCGGTCGGCGCGCCGGACGCGCTTGGAGGACATGGACATGTCGACGATCACGCGGCGCGACTGGCTCGGCGGCGCCCTCGCCGTCGGGGCTTTCGCCTTCACCCGCCCGGCGCTGGCCGACGCGCCGGCCAATTACTCGCTCGACGAGGTCGTCGACAGCGGCCACCATTTCTTCGGCGCGGTGTCGCGCGGTCTCGCCGAAGTCGTGCAGGAAGCCGGCCGCCGCTGGGGCCTGCCCAACGCCTATATCCTCGGCCAGGAGGCCTCGGGGGCGTTCGTCGGCGGCCTGCGCTACGGCGAGGGCAAGATGTACACCCGCAACGCCGGCGACCAGAAGATCTTCTGGCAGGGTCCCTCGGTCGGCTTCGACGCCGGCGCCGACGGCGACCGCACGATGATGCTGGTTTACAACCTGCCGGCGACCGAGGCGATTTTCAGCCGCTTCGGCGGCATCGACGGCTCGGCCTATTTCGTCGGCGGCTTCGGCTTCACCGCCCTGGGGGCGGACAACGTCATCGTCGTGCCGATCCGCTCCGGCGTAGGCGCCCGGCTCGGCCTCAACCTCAGCTATCTGAAGTTCACCCCGCGCGCGACCTGGAACCCGTTTTAAGCCGCCTGCCTCTTTGCTTGACCGGGACGGGCGTGCGATATTGCCGCACCACCTCGCCCCGGCAACGAGACGAAATTGATCGAGCAGGCGATCTTTACCGCCGTCGGATTCCTAGTTGCGACGCTGTTGGCGCTGGCCGCGGCGCCGGCGGTCGCGCATCGCGCTCGCCGGCTTGCGGAGGCGCGCGCCCGCCTGCTCGCGCCGCTCAGCGAAGCGCAGGCGATCGCCGACCGCGACGCGCTGCGCGCCCAGCACGCGATCGAGATCGTCCGGCTCGAACGGCGGTTGCGCGCCGCCGAAGAGGCGGCTGCGGCGCGCAAAGTCGAGGTCGGACGGCAACTCTTGCGGCTCATCGCGCTGGAGGATGCGACGACGACGGGCGTCGGCGATCTCGAAGCGGCGCAACGGGAAGCCAACGCATTGCGCGGCGATCTCGGCGCGGCCCAGAGCGTCCTGGCCGAATTTGACCTGCAGCGCCGTCGCGCCGAAACGCGGCTCGACGCCAGCGAGACGCTCGCCGAGGAGCGGCGCGGCGAGATCGCCGCGATGGAGACGCGGCTCGCCGCGGCCGAGATTCGTCTCGTCGACGTCGAACGCGCCGCCGCCGCCGCCGCCGAGCGCGCCGCGGCGGAGCGCGACCGGCTCAGAGCGGCGCTCGTCGACGCCGAGGCGCGGCTGGCGCGTAGCGAGGCGGCGCGCGAAGAGGCGGTGCTCGAGAACCGGCGCCAGCTCGAGCGCGTCGCCGAACGCGGCGGCGCAACGGCGAACGCCGAGGCGGCGGCGAGCCTCGATCGCGACAAGGCGTATGCGGCGGCGAGCGCCGATCACGACAAGGCTTTGCGCGCCGCCATCGCCCGCATCGGTCGCGACGTCGCGCGCCTCGAACGGCGCCGGCGCGTCGCCGAAGCCGAGCCGATCGCGCTCGCCCAGTCGCTGCATCCTGCGCCCGCCGGCAAGATCCGTCAGAGCGAGCCGGCGGCGCGCGAAGGCTGAAGCCGGCTTTTCCGCAACCTGCGAACGTGCATAATCCGCCGGCGCCTCTGCGCAAGGCGCACAGGGGGAATCCATGGCCGAACCGCTCGAAGACGCCGTCGAATCCGAAGACAAGAAGGTCGCGCTGCTGATCGCGATCCTCGCGCTGTTCCTCGCGCTCGCCGAAGCGGGGGCCAAGAACGCCGACCACCGCGCCACCGAGCTCAACATCGAATCCTCGGACCTCTACAATTTCTACCAGGCGAAGAAAGTGCGCTCGTCGATCGCCGAGACCGCCGCGGAAGCGCTCGCGGCGGAGCGCGGCGCCGTCAGCGACCCGCAGGTCCAGGCGGCGATCGACAAGCAGATCGCCAGTTGGAAGGCGGCGGTGGCGAGGTTCGAGAACGACCCCAAGACGCCCGAAGACAGCCTCGACGCCATTCAGGAGCGGGCCAAACAGGCGAGCGAAGGGCGCGAGCTATCCAACCGCAAGCTCGAACACTACGAATATTCGAGCGGCGCGCTGCAGATCGCGGTGGTGCTCGCCTCGGCCGCGATCATCACCGGCGTGGCGGCGCTCGCCTGGATCGCCGGCGGGCTCGGCCTCATCGGCGCGGCGCTGCTCGGCCTCGGCCATCTCGCGCCGACGCTGCTGCCGTTCTTCGGTTGAGATCGGCCGCGCCACTGGCGAGCGCGGCGCGCCGAACGTCGCGCTTCAGTCGCAGACTTGGACGCGCGGGCGGCGCCAGACGCCGTAAACATCGTCCCAGACCGCCTGGCCGTGCGTCCAATAGCAATGAGCCGGCGGCGGCGGGCCGTCGGGGCCGGGGCCGTAGTCGACATAGCCTGGCGGCGGCGGGCCGGGCGGGCCGTAGGGCGGCGGCGGCGGCGGGTAGACCGGACGCGGCGCGAGCGCGCCGCCGAGCAGCATGCCGCCGAGGAAGCCGCCGGCGATGCCGGCCGCGACGCGGCCGCCGTCGTCGGCGCGGGCGCCGGTCGTCGGCGCGACGGCGGCGAGCGCCGTCGCAGCGACGGCGAAGGCTGAGATCAAACTCTTCATGACCGGTCTATCCTCGCTTCAACCTCGGCCCGCAATCGGGCGGGCCGCATCAGGGCAGATTGACGACCCGCGCTCGCGGCTTCCTTCACGCCCGTTCGCCGCCGCCGCGCGCGCCGGCGGCCAGCGCCAAGGCGCGGCGGCGGCGTAGAACGGCCGGCGTCGGGACGGCGTTGCGGATCGCGGCTGCGGGCCGACCTGGCGTCGCCGCGGCGGTCGCGTCGTATTGCGATCGATGGCGCGTCGGCGTCGGTTGCGGCGCGCCGATCATCGCCGCCATCGTCAGTCGTGCGGCCGCAGGACTCAATGCATCTTTCAGCCGCGCCAAGGCGGCGATGCGGCGGTACTCGCCGCCGTCGGCGAGATCGCGCGCCGCAAGGATGCGCACCGTCGCGTCGTTCGGCGCGTAGAGCGCGGCCAGCGCGACCGCAAGTGGCTCGCCAGAGGCGTCGGCGACGACGCGCGCGGCGAACGCCGGCGGGCAGCCGAATGCGTCGGCGAGCTCCGTCTCGAAATGCGGCCAGTCGCCCGCCATCGCATCTTGTTCGAGTTGCGCGGCGATGCGCGCGGCTTCGCCGCCGTCAAAAGCGGGATCGCGCCGACCGAGAGTCGCGCGCTGCGCGGCGGCGACGATGCGGCCGCGGTGCGGCGCGTCGGCCTCGAAGAACAAGGCCGCCTGTTCGATCGTCGCCGGCGTGCGCTCGAGCAGCGCGTCGGCGAGCCGCCGGTCGCCCGCCGCTTCGATGCGCGCCTTGGCGCGGCGCGCCAGCACGGCGAAACGCGAGGCGTCGATCGGCGCCCGGCGATTGCGCGCCAGCGCCAGCGCGACCTCGATCTCTTCACGTTCGACCAGCCGCGCGACCAGCGTGGCGTCGAGATCGGCGCGGCGCGCGACGGCGCGCGCCTGCGCCGCTTCGCCGGCGGCCGCCGCCGCGAGCCGTTCGCGCGGCAATGTGACCGCTTCGGCGAGCGCGACCAGCGCCGCCTCGCCGCCCATCGCCTCGACGGCGGCCAGCGCGTCGGCCGCTGCGGAATAGGGCGCGAGCCGGCGCGCGAAGGCCGAGCGCGTCGCCTCGTCGACTTCGCCCAGCGCGGCGATCGCCGCGGCGAGCACGGCCTGGCGGCGCGGCGCGCCGGCGGGCAGGGCGAGGAGGCAATCGGCGGCGACGCGCAACCACAATTGGCGGTCGGCGGGACGCGGGCTGGCGGCCAAAGCGTCGAGAAACGGCAGGCCGATCGGCGAAAAATCCGAAACCACGCTTCGCGTTCCCCTCTGCGGCGGCGAAACTTCCTTCAGACTAGCCGCATCTCGTTGACCAAGTATTAACCTTCGGCGCCGCGTAATGCCCCGGCGCGCGAAAGCGCGGCGTCGGGGTTGGGCCATGGGCGAGCTGATCCTGTTTCGATCTGCGGTGGGGCCGCGCAAGGAAAGCGCGGAACGCGGCGACGCCGCGCAGATCCTGTTCTTCACCGGCGTGCGGTATCAGCGCGCGCCCGAACCGGCCTTAGGTTCGGAGGGCGGCGATTCGGACGCGCCGCGATCGGGCGGCGTCGGCGGCCCCGGCGGCCGTCGCAAGCGGCGCGGATAGACGGACGCGCCATTTTCCGCTTGCCATCCATCGTCGTCTCGATTAGCAGCGGCGGCGGGACACCTCTCCCCAACGAGAGGCGCCCATCTGAAAGGATGGCTACCGATGACGACGACGCCCGCCGCGCGGCCCCATGACGCGCGTTTCTCTTCCGGCCCCTGCGCCAAACGGCCCGGCTGGACCCCTGAAGCCCTCAAAGACGCCGCCCTCGGCCGCTCGCATCGCGCCAAGGTCGGCAAGACCAAGCTCAAGCTCGCCATCGACCTGACGCGCGAAACGCTCGGCGTCCCCGCCGACTATCGCATCGGCATTACGCCCGGCTCCGACACCGGCGCGGTCGAAATGGCGCTGTGGTCGCTCCTCGGCGCGCGCCCGGTCGACGTGCTGGCGTGGGAGAGCTTCGGCGACGGCTGGGTCACCGACATCGTCAAGCAGCTCAAGCTCCCCGACGTGCGCACGCTGAAGGCGCCCTACGGCGAGCTGCCCGACCTCGCCCAAGTCAATTTCGATCACGACGTCGTCTTCACCTGGAACGGCACGACCTCCGGCGTGCGCGTTCCCGACGCGAAATGGATTCCCGCCGGCCGCAAAGGCCTGACGATCTGCGACGCGACGTCCGCCGCGTTCGCGCAGGATCTCGATTGGCTGAAGCTCGACGTCGTCACCTTCTCCTGGCAGAAGGCGCTCGGCGGCGAGGCGGCGCACGGCATGATCATTCTCAGTCCGCGCGCGGTCGAGCGGCTGGAGACCTACAAGCCGGCCTGGCCGCTGCCGAAGGTCTTCCGCATGACCAAGGGCGGCAAGCTGATCGAAGGGATTTTCGAAGGCGAAACGATCAACACGCCCTCGATGCTGTGCGTCGAGGACTATATCGACGCGCTTCAATGGGCGAAGAGCGTCGGCGGGCTGAAGGGCCTGTTCGCCCGCGCCGACGCCAACGCCAAGGCGATCGCCGACTGGGCGGCCAGGACGCCGTGGATCGACTTCCTCGCCAAGGTTGCCGCGACCCGATCGAACACCTCGGTCTGCCTGAAGGTGGTCGACAAGGAGGTGACGGCGCTGCCGGCCGAAGCGCAGGCGGCCTTCGCCAAGGCGCTCGCCAGCGCGCTGGAGAAGGAGAAGGTCGCCTTCGACATCGGCTCTTATCGCGACGCCCCGCCCGGCCTGCGCATCTGGTGCGGCGCGACGGTCGAGAAGGCCGACATCGAGGCGCTGACCCTCTGGCTCGACTGGGCCTTCGCCCAGGAGAAGGCCAAGCTCGCCAAGGCGGCCTAGGCCGGCGACCCTCAAAACGTCATGGCCGGGCTTGACCCGGCCATCCACGCTGACTTGTTCCACGTGAGATCGGCTTCGAGACGCCTCGGCCGCGCCACGTGGATGGCCGGGTCAAGCCCGGCCATGACGCGCAACTCTGCAACTCAAGAGACCCCCATGGCTCCCCGCGTTCTCATCTCCGACAAACTCTCTCCCGCCGCGGTGGCGATCTTCAAGGCGCAAGGCGTCGACGTCGACGTCAAGCCCGGCCTCGACAAGGACGAGCTCGCCAAGATCATCGGCGACTACGACGGACTGGCGATCCGCTCGGCGACCAAGGTCACCGCCAAGCTGCTCGACCACGCCAAGAAGCTGAAGGTGGTCGGCCGCGCCGGCATCGGCGTCGACAACGTCGACATCCCCGCCGCGACGGCCAAGGGCGTGATCGTCATGAACACGCCGTTCGGCAATTCGATCACCACCGCCGAGCACGCGATCGCGCTGATGTTCGCGCTCGCGCGCCAGCTCCCCGCCGCCGACGCTTCGACCCAGGCCGGCAAGTGGGAGAAGAACCGCTTCATGGGCGTCGAGCTGACCGGCAAGACGCTCGGCATCATCGGCTGCGGCAACATCGGCTCGATCGTCGCCTCGCGCGGCCTCGGGCTGAAGATGCGCGTGATCGCGTTCGACCCGTTTCTGTCGGCCGAGCGCGCCGGCGAACTCGGCGTCGAGAAGGTCGAGCTCGACGCGCTCTTGAAGCGCGCCGACTTCATCACCCTGCACACGCCGATGACGACGCAGACCAAGAACATCCTGTCGGCCGAGAACCTCGCCAAGACCAAGAAAGGCGTGCGCATCATCAATTGCGCGCGCGGCGGGCTGGTCGACGAGATCGCCTTGCGCGCGGCGCTCGATTCCGGCCAGGTCGCCGGCGCCGCCTTCGACGTCTTCGTCGAAGAGCCGGCGACGGCGAACCCGCTGTTCGGCCATCCCAACGTCGTCGCCACGCCGCATCTCGGCGCCTCGACGAGCGAAGCGCAGGAGAACGTCGCGCTGCAGGTCGCCGAGCAGATGTCGGACTATCTGGTGCGCGGCGCCATCACCAACGCGGTCAATTTCCCCTCGATCACCGCCGAGGAAGCGCCGAAGCTGAAGCCGTTCATCGCGCTCGCCGAAGGGCTCGGTTCGTTCGCCGGCCAGCTCACCGACGACCCGATCGAGAAGGTGACGATCACTTACGAGGGCGGCGTCGCCGGGCTGAAGACCAAGGCGCTGACTTCGGCGGCGATCGCCGGCCTGCTGAGGCCGTCGCTCTCCGACGTCAACGTCGTCTCCGCCCCGGCGGTCGCCGCCCAGCGCGGCATCGTCGTCGAGGAGGCGACGCGCGCGGCGCGCAGCGACTACGAGAGCTTCATCACGCTCACGGTCACCACCGCCAAACAGCAGCGCGCGGTCGGCGGCACGGTGTTCCACGACGGCAAGCCGCGCATCCTGTCGATCAAGGGCATCAAGGTCGACGCCGAGTTCACCCCGTCGATGATCTATGTCACCAACGAGGACAAGCCCGGCTTCATCGGCCGCTTCGCCAGCCTGCTCGGCGAGGCCGGGGTCAATATCGCGACCTTCGCGCTCGGCCGCGACCAGGAGGGCGGCTCGGCGATCGCGCTCGTCTCGATCGACGGCCCGGCGCCGGACGCCGTGCTGGCCAAGGTCGCGAAGCTCCCCGGCGTCAAGCAGGCGAAGGGGCTGAAGTTCTGAGCGACGCCTGGCGGCGGCGCGGCACAGGCGCCGCCGCCGCGATGGCGCTCGCGCCCGGCCTGCGCTATCCAAGGCTTCGGGCGCAAGCCCGCGCGAGGCGACGATATGAGCGAGCCCCAGTCCCAATCCCTCGTTCCGAGCGAAACCGCCGATCGCCGCGCCGCCGGCGCCGATCCCAAGCTCTTGGAAATCCTCGTCTGCCCGCTGACGCGCGCGACGCTCTCTTACGACGCCGAGCGCCAAGAACTCATATCTCGCGCCGCCAAGCTCGCCTATCCGATCCGCGACGGCATCCCGATCATGCTGCCCGACGAAGCGCGGCGGCTGGAGGACTGAGATGAACCCGCAGCTCTTCGCCGCCTATCTGCTGATCACCTTCGTCCTGGTCATTGCGCCGGGTCCGATCGTCACCCTCGTCGTCACCACCGGGGCGACGCGCGGCGTTCGTCCGGCGCTGGCGACGGTCGTCGGCACGACGCTCGGCAACGCGCTGCTGCTGACCGCGATCGCCCTCGGCCTCACCTGGGTGCTCGCCAACGCGCTGATCCTGTTCGAGGTCATGCGCTGGGCGGGCGCGGCCTATCTGATCTATCTCGGCGTCCAGGCCTGGCGCGGCGCTTCCAGGGGGGCGGACCCGCCGCCGGTCGCCGATCACGTCCATTTCGCCCGCGGCCTCGCGGTGGCGCTGACCAATCCCAAGACGATCGTCTTCTTCACCGCCTTCCTGCCGCAGTTCGTCGACCCGTCGCTGCCGGCGGGGCGCCAGCTTGCGGTCATGTGCGTCGTGTCGGCGCTGATGGCGGGGACGACCGACACGGCCTGGGCGGTCGCCGCCGGGCTCGGCCGCGCCTGGTTCGTGCGCCCGTCGCGCGCCAAGCTGCTGGCGCGACTGTCGGGAACCGTGCTGATCGGCGGCGGAATCTGGCTGTCGCTGGCGCGGCGGCCGGCGTAGGAACGCCCATCGACGCCCTCATCCTGAGCCGCCTGCGAAAGCAGGCGAGTCGAAGGACGAGGGCGGCCGCGCACGACGAACGCCGACCCTCCTCGTCGTTCGAAACGCGCCGCTTCGCGACGCTCCTCACGATGAGGAGGCACGTGACGTCAGTCGGCCGGCTGCCCCTCCGGCGCTTCAACCGCGCCTCGCCGCGAAGAACGCCCGCAGCATCGCCGCCGCCTCGCTTTCGCGGATGCCGCCGTAGACTTCCGGCGCGTGCAGGCAGGTGGCTTGCGAGAAGAAGCGCGGGCCATGCTCGACCGCGCCGCCCTTCGGGTCGGGCGCGGCGTAATAGAGCCGGCGCAGCCGCGCGTGGCTGATCGCGCCGGCGCACATCGCGCAGGGCTCGAGCGTCACGTAGAGATCGCAGTCGGTCAGCCGGTGCGCGCCGAGACTGGCGGCGGCCTGGCGCAGAACCACCATTTCGGCGTGGGCGGTCGGGTCGGAGTCGCCGCGCGTGCGGTTGCCGGCGCTGGCGATCACCTTGCCGCCGCGCGCCAACGCCGCGCCGATCGGCGTCTCGCCGCGGCCTTCCGCCTCGCGCGCCTCGGCGAAGGCGACGCTCATCGGGTCGTCGTTCAAACCCATGCGCCCTCGACGCTTCACGCCTCGCAGTCGTTGCGGCGCCCCCTCGCCCCGCGTGCGGGGAGAGGGCAGGGGTGAGGGGCTTGGCGATTGGCCGCGCCGTCGCGGCTCGCCTCCCGGCCCCTCATCCTAACCTTCTCCCCGCAAGCGGGGAGAAGGGACGCGCTCGCGACAGCGGCGCGGCAAGCTGCTAGGACAGCGCGGCGCGCAACGCAAGCCGAGGCCATGACCGAAACCGACGCCGATCAGCTGCATCATCCGGGCCAACGCATCGCCAAGGCGATGGCGCGCGCGGGCCTGTGCTCGCGCCGCGACGCGGAGGCGTGGATTCTCGCCGGCCGGGTCAGCGTCAACGGCCAAAAGCTCGCCAGCCCCGCCTTCAACGTCGTCGAGAGCGACGACATTCGCGTCGACGGCGAGCCGCTCAAGGCGCACGAGCGCACGCGGCTGTTCCTGTTCCACAAGCCGCGCGGGCTGGTGACGACGGCGCGCGATCCCGAAGGCCGGCCGACGATCTTCGGCGCCTTGCCCGACGATCTGCCGCGCGTCGTCGCGGTCGGCCGGCTCGACGTCAACACCGAGGGCCTGCTGCTGCTGACCAACGACGGCGGCCTGGCGCGGGTGCTCGAACTGCCGGCGACCGGCTGGCTCCGGCGCTACCGCGTGCGCGCCCATGGCGCGATCGACCAGGCCGCGCTCGATTCCTTGCGCGAAGGCGTGACGATCGAGGGCATTCATTACGCCGGCATCGACGCGCGGCTCGAGCGCACCCAGGGCTCGAACGTCTGGCTGACGATGGGCCTGCGCGAGGGCAAGAACCGCGAGATCAAGCGGGTGCTCGAGTCGCTCGGCCTGTCGGTCAACCGGCTGATCCGCATTTCCTTCGGGCCGTTCGAGCTCGCCGATCTCGCCGAGGGCGAGGTCGTCGAGGCGCGCACCCGCGTGCTGCGCGACCAGCTCGGGCCGCGGCTGGCGCGCGAGGCGGGCGTCGATTTCGACGCGCCGATCGTCGAGCGCGCCGAACCCGAACCGCCGCCCGCGCCGGCGACCGAAACCCGTCGGCCGCCGCCCTCCGCGCTTCGCCGCCCGCCGCCCTCCGCGCTGCGCCGGCCGGCGCGTCCCGGGCGCGAAGAGGCCGCGCCGCGCGACGCGCCGCGGCGCGAACCGCCGCGCTCGGCCGGGCCGGAGCGCAAGCGCAAGCACGTCGGCGCGCTCAGAGCCGAGAGCGACGCCGCGGCGGCGGGGCCGCGCAAGCGGATCGAGCGTTCGGCGACCAGCGACCGCAAGGGCCGCGTCGTCGCCGTCGAGCGCGTGCTGCCGACCCGCGAAGAAGAGCGCCGTCGCGAGCTGGCGCGGCGCAAGGCCGAAGCGCGCCGCGAGGGCCGCGTTCCGCGCGCCGGCAAGTCCTTCCAAGCGCGCGATCGCGCCGAGGGCGGCGAGCGTCCGTTGCGCCGGTCCAGTGGGGGTTTCGGCGAAGAACGCGGCGGCGGCGAAACGACGTCGCGCGAAGATCGGGCGCCGCGCTCGCCTCGCGCCGGCAAACCTTACGAACCTCGCAATCGCGCCGAGGGCGGCGAACGTCCGCCGCGCCGACCCGCCGCGCGTTTCAGCGAAGGGCGCAGCGCGGAAGGCGGAGGCGGAGAAGCCGCGCCGCACGAGCGCAAGCCGTTCCAACCGCGCAATCGCGCCGAGGGCGGCGAACGTCCGCCGCGCCGACCCGCCGCGCGTTTCAGCGAAGGGCGCAGCACGGAAGGCGGAGGCGGAGAAGCCGCGCCGCACGAGCGCAAGCCGTTCCAACCGCGCAATCGCGCCGAGGGCGGCGAACGTCCGCCGCGCCGACCCGCCGCGCGTTTCAGTGAAGGGCGCAGCGCCGAGCGCAGCGGCCGGGATGCGACGCCGCGCGAGGACCGGGCGCCGCGCGCCAGCAAGCCTCATGAGCCGCGCAATCGCAGCGAGGGTCGGGGTCCGCGCGACCGCGCCGAGGGCGGGCAACGTCCGCCGCGCCGGCCCGATGCGCGGTTCGGCGAAGGGCGCGGCGCAGAACGGCGTTCCGGCGAACCGCCGCCGCGCGAGGACCACAAACCGCGCAAGCCGCGCTTGAACAAGCCGTTCGCCAAGCGCCCGTTCGGCGGCAAGGGCCACGGCGGGCCGCGCAAGGAGCGGCCGGGCGGACAGCGTCCGCCGCGGCGTCCGTGACGCCATGCGCGTCGTCGCCGGCCGGCTGAAGGGCCGCGTCCTCAAGACGCCGGAGAGCCGCGCGATCCGCCCGACCTCGGAGCGGCTGCGCGAATCGATTTTCGACATTCTCGCCCACCGCCACGCCGACGCGGTCGAAGGGGCGCGGGTCGTCGACCTCTTCGCCGGCTCCGGCGCGCTGGCGATCGAGGCGCTGTCGCGCGGGGCCGGCTTCGCGCTGCTGATCGACAACGGATCGGAAGCGCGCGCGCTGCTGCGCGCCAATGTCGAAGCCTTGGGTCTGGGCGGCCTCACCCGCATCTGGCGCGCCGACGCGACTAAGCTCGGCCGAGCGCCGGCGGGCGGGCCGTTCGGCCTCGCCTTTCTCGATCCGCCCTATGGCGAGGGTCTCGCCGGCCCGGCGCTGGCCTCGCTGGTTTCCGGTGCCTGGCTCAAGCCCGGCGCGGTCGTCGTCGTCGAGGAGGCGGCGAAGGCCGAGATCGCCGCGCCGCCCGCGCTCGAACCGGTCGACGCGCGCGTCTATGGCGACACGCAGATCGCCATCTTCGCCATGCCGGGCGGCGGCTAGCGCGATGTCGCGCGCCAGCCGCCTGCTGACCCTGATGGAGGCGCTGCGCCGCCGCCGCAGACCGGTCGCCGGCGCGACGCTCGCCGAGGAGCTCGGCGTCAGCCTGCGCACGCTCTATCGCGACATCGCCGCCTTGCAGGCGCAAGGCGCCGACATCGCTGGCGAGGCGGGGCTCGGCTACGTGCTCAAGCCCGGCTTCACCTTGCCGCCGCTGATGCTGACGGTCGACGAAGTCGAGGCGCTGGCGCTCGGCGCGCTGTGGGTCGGCGCGCGCGCCGATTCCGAACTCGCCAGGGCGGCCGAAGGCGCGCTCGCCAAGCTCGCCGCCGTGCTGCCGCCCGACCGGGCCGAACTCGTCGCCGCGCCGTCGTCGCTGGTCGGCCCCGGCGGGCCGAGCGCGCAAGGCGACGCGCATCTTAAGCCGATCCGCGCCGCGATCCGCGGCGAGCGCAAGCTCGCGCTCGGCTACGTCGACGCCGCTGGCGCGAAAACCAAGCGCGTCGTCTGGCCGATGGCGATCAGCTATTTCGACGCGACGCTGATCCTCGTCGCCTGGTGCGAGACGCGCGCCGCCTTCCGCCATTTCCGCGTCGATCGCATCGAGACGGCCGAGGCGCGACCCGAGCGCTACCCCCGCCGTCGGCGGGCGCTGCTCGCCGACTGGAAGGCCGAAGTCGCCCGCGAACGGCCGTTCTCTTGACCATCTTGGCCGCGGCCTATTGGCGGCGGCGGAGATTGCACCTTATATGTCGGTTTCCTGACGAAAAGGGGCCGCCGCCGGCGGTTCCCGTCTCCCGCCGCCCCAGGTCGCGATGCCTCGTTCCCCCGCCAAGCCCAATCTCAACGCCGCCAAACCCACCGCCGCGCGCGCCGCCGCAGGCGGCGTCGTCGACTTCCGGCTCGACAACGGCCTGACCGTGGTCGTCATTCCCGATCATCGCGCCCCGGTGGTCACCCACATGGTCTGGTACCGCAACGGCTCGGCCGACGATCCGCAGGGCAAGTCGGGCATCGCTCATTTCCTCGAACACCTGATGTTCAAGGGCACCAAGGCCCATCCGCAGGGCGAATTCTCCAAGCGCATCGCCGAGATCGGCGGCCAGGAGAACGCCTTCACCGGCAACGACTACACCGCCTATTTCCAGCGCGTCGCCAAGGAGCACCTCGCCGAACTGATGGAGTTCGAGGCCGACCGCATGACCGGCCTGACGTTGACCGACGAGGTGGTGACGCCCGAACGCGACGTGGTGCTGGAGGAGCGGCGCATGCATTGCGACGCCGACCCCGGGTCGCAGCTCAACGAGGCGATGCAGGCGACCTTGTTCACCCATCATCCCTACGGCACGCCGATCATCGGCTGGGCGCATGAGATCGAGGGGCTCGGCCGCGAGGACGCGCTCGCCTATTACGCGCGCTTCTACACGCCCGAGAACGCGATCCTGATCGTCGCCGGCGACGTCGACCCGGCCGAGACGCGTGTCCTCGCCGAGCGCTATTACGGCCCGCTTCGCCCGCGCGGCGACGCGCCCACCCGCAACCGGCCGAAGGAGCCGGCGCCGGTCGCCCGCCGCCTCGTCGTCGTCAACGACGAGAAGGTCGAGCAGCCGAGCTGGCAGCGCTGCTACCTCGCCCCGTCCTACCGCACCGCCGCGCCCGGCGAATCCGACGCGCTCGAGGTGCTCGCCCATCTCCTCGGCGGCGGCCAGACGGCGCTGCTCTATCGCAAGCTGGTGCTGGACGAAAAGAAGGCGCTCGCGGCCGGCGCCTATTACATGGGCTCGGCGCTCGACGACACCCGCTTCTTCCTCTACGTCGTGCCCGCCACCGGCGTCGAACTGCCGGATCTCGACGCCGAGGTCGATCGCGCGCTCGCCGGCCTGCTCGCCGACGGCGTCGACGCCGCCGAGCTCGAGCGCGCCAAGACCCGCCTCGTCGCCGAGGCGATCTACGCCCAGGACAGCCAGTTCGCGCTCGCGCGCTGGTACGGCGCCTCGCTCGCCACCGGCCAGACGATCCGCGACGTCCAGGAATGGCCGCAGCGCATCGAAGCGGTGCGCGCGGAGGACGTGGTCGCCGCCGCGCGCAAGTGGCTTGATCAGCGTCACGCCGTCACCGGCTACCTGCTTCCAACCCAACAACCGATGGCGGCCTGAGGCCGCCGGGCCAGAGCCGCCGCCGGCGTGAAAGCCGGCGCGCCCGAGGAAACGCTGATGAACATAACCGTCTCCAATCCGATCGCCTCGAGCGCGGTCAATCTGCGCGACCTCGTCTCTCCGCGCGGCGTGCGCTTCTGGCTGGTGGAAGACTACGCCGTGCCGCTGGTGGCGCTCGAATTCGCCTTCCGCGGCGGCGCGTCCCAGGACCCCGCCGGCAAGGCCGGCGCGCTGACCATGCTCGCCGGCCTGCTCGACGAAGGCGCGGGCGATCTCGACGATCAGGCCTTCCAGCAGGCGCTCGAGGAGAAGGCGATCGAACTCGCCTTCCACGCCGAGCGCGATCACGTCAGCGGACGGATGAAGACGCTGTCGCGCCATCTCGACCGCGCCGGCGAACTGCTGCGGCTCGCGGTCAACGCGCCGCGCTTCGACGCGGCGCCGACGACGCGCGTGCGCGAGCAATTGCTCGCCCAGATCCGTCACGAGGCCAACGAGCCCGGCGCGGTCGCCGGCCGCGCCTGGCGCGCGCGGGTGTTTCCCGGCCATCCCTATTCGCTGCCGACCAACGGAACGCCGGAGAGCCTCGCGGCGGTGACGCGCGACGACCTGCCGGCGCTGACGAAGCGGCTCGTCACCCGCGCGGCTCTGGCGATCGCCGTCGTCGGCGCGATCGATGAAAAGCGCGCGGCGAAGCTGATCGACGACGTCTTCGCCGATCTGCCGACGGTCGACGGCCGCATCGCGCCGCAGCCGGCGCCGTTCGTCGGGTTGGGCGGGGTCGAGGTCGTCGATCTCGACGTGCCGCAGACGACGATTCGCTTCGGCCGGCCGGCGCCGGGACGCGACGACGACGACCACATGGCCTGCGTCGTGCTCGCCCATGTGCTGGGCGGCGGCACCGGCCTCACCTCGCGCCTGTTCCGCGAAGTGCGCGAAAAGCGCGGCCTCGCCTATTCCGCTTCCGCCGCGGTCGCCGCCTTCGAACAGACCAGCTTCCTCCACGGCGGCACGACGACCAAGAACGAGCGCGCCTACGAATCGCTCGAAGTCATCGGCAACGAGATCCTCGACCTGGCGCGCGGCGGCGTCACCGAGGACGAGCTCGAGAAGGGCAAGCGCTACCTGGTCGGCTCCTACCCGCTGCGCTTCGATACCTCGACCAAGATCGCCGGCCAGCTCGTCGCCATCCAGCTCGAAGGCCACGGTCCCGACTGGCTCACCGAACGCAACGCGCGCATCGCCGCGGTGACGATGGCCGACGCTAAGCGCGCCGGCGAACGGATGTTCGGCGACGGGTCGCTGTCGGTGGTGATGGTCGGGAGGCCGGCGAAGGGGTGAG
>NZ_JBEKVH010000003.1:0-59458 GCF_049514155.1 Roseiarcus sp.
TGAGCAGCTTTACCGCGACGTCGCGCTCGCCGGCGGCGTCGCGCACCCGCGCCTTGTGCACCTGAGCGATCGACGCGGCGGCGACCGGCTCGCCGAATTCGACGAACAGCGAGTCGATCGGCGCGCCGAACGCGGCTTCGAGCGCGGCGACGGCGGTGGCGCGGTCGGCCGGCGCCATGCGGTCCTGAAGCTTCTCCAGCTCGATCGCCACCCTGGGGCCGACGATGTCGGGCCGCGTGGCGAGGAACTGGCCGAGCTTGACGTAGGAGGGGCCGAGTCGGTCGATCGCCGCCGCCAGGCCGCTGAAGCCATCCGCACCCCTCCGCGCCAGGAGATTGGCGAGGAACAGCGGAAGGCGGGCGAGCGGCGGCAGCGTCGACGGATCGAGGTCGACGAAGGCGCCCTCGCGGGCGAGGACGAAACCCGCCCGCGTCAGCCTGAATACGTGTCCGAGGTTGGTCAGGCGCGGCAAATTCAGAGTTTCCAGCCCGAATGGATCGCCACCACGCCGCCGGTCAGCCGGGTGAAGTCGACGCGCGCGAAGCCCACCGCCGCGATCATATCGGCGAAGCGCTCGGGCGGCGGGAACTTGCGGATCGATTCGACGAGATAGCGATAGGCCGGCCCGTCGTCGGTCACCGCCTTGCCGATCGCCGGAATCGCGGCGTCGGAATAGGCGGCGTAGAGGCGATCGAACACGGGCACGTCGACGCGCGAGAACTCGAGGCACAGGAATCGCCCGCCGCGCTTGAGCGTGCGGTAGGCTTCGGCGAGCGCGCGCTCGATTCGCGGCACGTTGCGGATGCCGAAGGCGATCGTATAGGCGTCGAACGAAGCGTCGGGCAGCGGCAGCGCCTCGGCGTTGCCTTCGATGAAGCGCACGCGCTCGCCATCGCGCCGCTTGCGCGCCCGCTCGGCGCCGACGCGCAGCATGTCGGGATTGACGTCGACGACGGTGACCTCGGTCGTCGCGCCGCCGGCTGCGGCGACGCGGAAGGCGATGTCGCCGGTGCCGCCGGCGACGTCGAGATGGCGAAACGGGCGAGAGCGCGGCGGCCGCAGCTTGGCGACGAGGGCGTCCTTCCATAGCCGGTGCAGACCGAACGACATCAGGTCGTTCATCAGGTCGTAGCGATCGGCGACGTTATGGAACACTGCGTCGACCAGCCCCTGCTTTTCGTCGAGACGAACCGTCCGTTCGCCGAAATGGGTGTGTTCGAACGCGCTCTCCATCGCCTCTCCCCACGAAATGCGCCGCACCATAGACCGGGCCGGCGCGGCGCGCCAAATCATTGCGGACCCTTAACTTCCGGTTAAGCGTCGCGGCGACTCGGCGGCCGCCTCGCCGATCGTATTAAGCAAAGGCTCAAGCCCCTTCCGCATAGTCAATTCCGTCGGCGCCGGGTCCCCTCGGCGATCCGCGAGGATATCGTCTCTTGAACCCGCGCGCGCTCTTCGATCGGCTGCGCCGCCCGGCTTTCACGCCGGCGGCGATCGCCGCCGTGGTCGCGATCTTTCTCGGCGTCGTCGCCGACGGGCAGCAGAAGCAGCTCGCGCTCGCCCGCGCCCGGGCCGAGGCGCTCTCTGAACTCAACCTGATCCAGGATCGGCTGGAAGGCGACATCAGGGGCGAAGTCCAACTGGTGCGCGGCCTCGTGGCCGACATCGCCAGCGAGGCCAACCTCGACCGGGCGAGTTTCGACGCGCTGTGCGACCATGTGCTGCGCTCGGATTATCTGCTGCGCAATATCGCCGTCGCGCCCGGTCTGGTCGTCGCCTATGAGTGCCCGCTGAAGGGCAACGAAAAGGCGATCGGCCTCGACCTCGGCGCCAACGTGGACCAGCGCTCGGCGGCGCTGCGCGCTCGCGACAGCGGCGACGCGGTGCTCGCCGGCCCGGTCGATCTGGTCCAGGGCGGCCGCGGTTTCATCGCCCGGCTGCCGGTGTTCGTCGACGGACCGAACGAGGGCCGGCGTTTCTGGGGCGTGGTCTCCGCGGTCATCGACCTCGACAAACTCTATCGCGACGCCGGCCTCTATGCCCGCGATCTGCCGATCGACGTCGCCATTTCCGGCCGCGACGGGCGGGAGCAGGATGCGCGCAGCTTCTTCGGCGACGCGCGGGTGTTCCAAGACAATCCGGTGACGCGTTTCGTCAGCGTTCCGTCCGGCCTATGGACGATCGCCGCCACGCCGAAGGGCGGCTGGGACTCGGCTTTGAGCGGCCGCTGGTGGGCGCGGCTGATCATCCTCTTCGCCGCTGCGGTGGTTGTCGCGCCGGCCTGGCTCGCGGGGCGCCTGGTCGAGGAGCGGCGCGTCCATTTCAATCGGCTCGCCGAGCGCGAAGGCGAGCTCGAACGCCTGTCGCGCCGGCTCGGGCTGGCGCTCGACGCCTCCAAGGTCGGCGTCTGGCAGTTCAACGTCGACACCGGCGAGCTGGTCTGGGACGACCGGATGAACCAGCTCTACAATTACCCCTGCGACGGCGGGCCGCGAAGCTACGCCCAATGGCGCGACCGTCTCGCACCGAGCGACGCCGAGCGCGCGGTCGCCGAATACGACGCCGCCATCCGCGCCCGCGGTCGCTACGAGTCGCAATACCGGCTCGACCTCGGCGATGGTCGCACGCGGGTGATCCGCGCCATCGGTCAGCTCTACGTGGCGTCCGACCTGTCGCGACAGATGGTCGGCGTCAACTGGGACGTCACTGCCGACGTCAAGCTGACCGAGGACCTGACCCGCTCGAAGGTGCTGACAGAGGCGCGCAATGCGGAGCTCGAAGCCGCGCGCGCCCAAATCGAGTACAGCTCGCTGCACGATTTTCTCACCGACCTGCCCAATCGCATGTATCTCGAGCGGGCGCTCGCAGAACACGCCGCCCGCTGCGCCCAATCCGGCGGCGGGGTGGCGCTGCTGCAGGTCGACCTCGACGGCTTCAAGCAGATCAACGACACGCTCGGCCATTCCGCCGGCGACGCGATGCTCATTCACACTGCGGAGACCATCCGCCGTCATCTGCGCCCCGGCGACTTCGTCGCCCGCACCGGCGGCGACGAATTCGTCGTCGTCTGCAACGCCGATGGCGGCATGGTCGGACTCGACGGCCTGGCGCAGCGAATCATCGACGACGTCAGCAAGCCGATCGACCATTGCGGCCATGAATGCCGACTGGGGATGAGCATCGGCATCGCCGGCGCCTACGGCGCCGACGTCGACCGCCAGCGGCTGCTGGTCGATGCCGATCTCGCCCTCTATCGCGCCAAGAGCCTCGGCCGCAACCGCTTCGAATTCTACACCGCCGCCCTCCAGGCCGAGGTCGTCGACGCCAGGCGCACCGGCGACAGCATCATCGGCGGGCTGGAGCACGGCGAGTTCATTCCCTATTTCCAGCCGCAGGTCGATTCCCGCACCCTCGAGATCGTCGGCGTCGAGGCGCTGGCGCGCTGGCGCCACCCGACGCGCGGGATCCTTGCGCCTGCAACGTTCATCAATATCGCCGAGGATCTCGCCGTCATCGGCGCGATCGACCGCGCGGTGCTCGAGGGCGCGCTCGCCTGCCACCGCCGCTGGCGCGCGGAGGGCCTGCGTCCGCCGCGGCTGTCGGTCAACGTCTCGCTGCGTCGGCTGCACGAAGAGGGACTCATCGACGCACTGAGCGCCCTCGAAATCGCGCCGGGCGAGCTGTCTTTCGAGCTGGTGGAGTCGATCTATCTCGACGAACGCGACGACCGTTTCTTCGAGAACGTCGAGCAGATCAAGGCGCTCGGCATCGACATCGAGATCGACGATTTCGGCAGCGGCTATGCGTCGATCGTCAGCCTGACCAAGATCAGGCCGCGGCGGTTGAAGATCGACCGCCAGCTGGTCACGCCGATCGTGCGCTCCGCCGCCCAGCGCCGCCTCGTTCGCTCGATCGTCGAAATCGGCCGCTCGCTCGACATCGAAGTCGCCGCCGAAGGGGTCGAGACGATGGAGCACGCCGCGCTGCTGCGCGACCTCGGCTGCTCGATCCTCCAGGGTTTCGCTTTCGCCAAGCCAATGCCGGCCAAGGAGCTCGAGGCGCGGCTGCGCATGCGCGAGCGACGGATCGCATAGGATCGCGCCGGCCCGCCTCGCCTTCCCGCCAAAAGGATAGAGCCGGCCGACGCCGGATCCGTTTTGCCGCGGGCCTGAGAGCCGGCTCTAAGCCGCGAGCTGCCGCAGCACGTAGGGCAGGATGCCGCCGGAGCGGAAATACTCGAGCTCGTCGAGCGTGTCGATGCGGCAGATCAGCGGCGCGCTGAGGCTCGAACCGTCGGATCGCACGATCAGCGCCTGGAGCCGCTGACGCGGCTCGAGACCGGACGCGAGGCCGTGGATCGTCACCGTCTCGTCGCCGTTGAGGCCGAGCGACTGCCACGAAGTCCCTTCCTCGAACACCAGCGGCAGAACGCCCATGCCGACCAGGTTGGAGCGATGGATGCGCTCGAAGCTCTGGGCGATCACCGCCCGGACGCCGAGCAGCTTCGTGCCCTTGGCCGCCCAGTCGCGCGACGAGCCGGTCCCGTATTCGCGGCCGGCGAACACGACCAGCGGCGCGCTGTCCTGCTGGTAGCGCATCGCCGCGTCGTAGATCGGCATCCGCTCGCCCGAAGGTTGGTGGATCGTATAGCCGCCTTCGACCACGGCGCCCGACGCGTCCTTCACCATCTGGTTCTTGATGCGGATGTTGGCGAAGGTTCCGCGCATCATCACTTCGTGATTGCCGCGACGCGTGCCGTACTGGTTGAAATCGGCCGGGCGCACTTGATGCTCGACAAGATATTGCCCAGCCGGGCTCGAGGCGCGGATGGAGCCGGCCGGCGAGATGTGGTCGGTGGTGATGGAGTCGAGGAACAGCCCGAGGATGCGCGCGTTTTCGATGTCCTGGACGGGCTTGGGCTCCATCGTCATGCCGTCGAAATAGGGCGGGTTCTGCACATAGGTCGAGCCCATGTCCCAGGCGTAGGTGAGGCCCGCCGGGACCTTGACTTTGCGCCAGTTGGAATCGCCGTCGAACACCTTCGCGTACTTGGTCTTGAACATCTTGGCGGTGATCGTCTTGTCGATGACGTCGTGAATCTCCTGCGCCGTCGGCCAGATGTCGGCGAGGTAGACCGGCGCGCCCTTCTTGTCGTGGCCGATCGGGTCGCGGGTCAGGTCGACCTGCAGCGAGCCGGCGAGCGCGTAGGCGACGACCAGCGGCGGCGAAGCGAGGTAGTTGGCGCGCACGTCCGGATTGACGCGGCCTTCGAAATTGCGGTTGCCCGACAGCACCGCGGCGGCGACGAGGTCGTGCTTGGCGATCGTCGCCGAAATCTCCGGCGCCAGCGGGCCGGAATTGCCGATGCAGGTGGTGCAGCCGAAGCCGACGACGTTGAAGCCGAGCTTGTCGAGCGACTTCTGCAGGTCGGCGGCGTGGAGGTAGTCGGCGACGACTTGACTGCCGGGGGCGAGCGAGGTCTTCACCCACGGCTTGACCGAGATTCCCTTGGCGACCGCGTTGCGCGCCAGCAGGCCGGCGGCGATCATCACGCTCGGATTGGAGGTGTTGGTGCAAGAGGTGATGGCGGCGATGACGACATCGCCATGGCCGAGGTCGTAGTTCGCGCCTTCGACCGGATGACGCTCGGCGAGCCTCTCGGCGATCTTGAATTCGCCGGCCGCCGCAGCGGCGAAGCCGGCCTTGGCGTCGACGAGCGCGACGCGATCCTGCGGCCGCTTGGGGCCGGCGATCGACGGCGTCACTTCGCCGAGGTCGAGCGCCAGCGTGTCGGTGAAGACCGGGTCGGGCGTCAGGCGGGTGCGGTAGAATCCCTGCGCCTTGGCGTAGGCTTCGACCAGCGCGACCCGCGCCGGCCTGCGGCCCGAAGCGTTGAGATAGGCGATCGCCTGCGCGTCGATCGGGAACAGGCCGCAGGTCGCGCCGTATTCCGGCGCCATGTTGGCGAGCGTCGCGCGGTCGGCGACCGACATCGCGTTGAGGCCGGGGCCGTAGAACTCGACGAACTTGCCGACCACGCCCTTCTTGCGCAGCATCTGGGTGACGGTCAGCACCAGGTCGGTCGCGGTGACGCCTTCGCGCAGCTCGCCGGTGAGCTTGAAGCCGATCACCTCCGGCAGCAGCATCGACAGCGGCTGGCCGAGCATCGCCGCCTCAGCCTCGATGCCCCCGACCCCCCAGCCGAGCACGGCGAGGCCGTTGACCATCGTCGTGTGGCTGTCGGTGCCGACCAAAGTGTCGGGATAGGCGACCTCGACCGACTTGCCGTTGCGTTTCTCCTTCGTCGTCCACACCGTCTGGGCGAGGTATTCGAGATTGACCTGGTGACAGATGCCGGTGCCGGGCGGCACGACCGAGAAATTGGCGAAGGCCTGCTGGCCCCATTTGAGGAAGCGATAGCGCTCCTGGTTCTGCTCGTATTCGCGCTTGACGTTTTGAGACAGCGATTTGGCCGTGCCGAAATGATCGACGACGACCGAGTGGTCGATGACGAGATCGACCGGCACCAGCGGGTTGATCTTGTCGGGATCGCCGCCGAGCTTCTTCATCGCGTCGCGCATCGCCGCGAGGTCGACCACCGCCGGCACGCCGGTAAAGTCCTGCATCAGCACCCGCGCCGGACGGAAGGCGATTTCGTGCCCCTTTCTGCCGCGGTTGACCGACCAGGCGGCCACCGCCGCGATGTCGTCCTTGGTCACGCTGCGCCCGTCCTCGTTGCGCAGCAGGTTCTCCAGCACGACCTTGAGCGAATAGGGCAGCTCCGAGATCCCCGCCAGACCGTGACGCTCCGCGGTCTTGAGCGCGTAATACTCGTAGGCCTTGGCCCCGACCTTGAACGACTTGCGGCATTTGAAGCTGTCAAGGCTGGCCATCGGCTCTGCTCCGGACTTTGCGCAGCGAAAGGAAGTGGGCGCGCTTATAGATAAATTCCCTTGGCCGGGCTACACAAACTAATGTCGGACGGCGCACAAAGGGGAGGCGCCGTCGAGGGGAAACCATGCGCCTCAGCGCCCACGAGATCGCCATTGAACGCGGCGGACGGCGGATCTTGTCGGGAGTGTCGTTCGAGGCGCGCGCGGGCAAGGCGCTGCTGCTGGTCGGCCCCAACGGATCGGGCAAGTCGAGCCTGCTGCGGGCGGTCGCCGGCTTCCTGCCGCTCGCCGCCGGGACGTTCGCGCTCGAGGGCGGGGCGGCGGACGCCGGAATCGGCGAGCAGGCGCATTACCTCGGCCATTCCGACGCGCTGAAGAGCGCGCTCACCGCCGGCGAGAATCTCGCCTTCTGGGCCGACGCGCTCGGCGGGGATTCCGCACGCGCCGCGTGGATCGCAGCGCTCGGCCGACTCGGCCTCGCCCATGTCGCCGACTTCCCGGCCCGCGCGCTGTCCGCCGGCCAGAAGCGCCGCGTCGCGCTGGCCCGGCTCCTGGTCGCGCCGCGGCCGATCTGGCTGCTCGACGAGCCGACCACCGCGCTCGACGCCGCCGCGCAGCGCCAATTCGCCCTCGTCATGCGCGAGCACCTTGCCTCCGGCGGCCTCATCCTCGCCGCCACCCACGCGCCGCTCAGTCTCGACGACGCGGCGCGGCTGATCCTCGGCGACGCTCCGGCGACGGGAGCGGCGGCGTGAGGCGAGCGGCTTGGGGACTGTTCCTGCGCGAATGGCGGATCGCCAGCCGGATCGGCGGCGGCGCGTCGGTCGGCGCGGTGTTCTTCCTCATCCTGGTGACGATCATGCCGTTCGCGGTCGGACCCGACCTCGCCTTGCTGGCGCGGATCGGTCCGGCGATCCTGTGGGTGGCGGCGCTGCTCGCCACGCTGCTCGGCCTCGACCGTCTGTTCCAGGGCGATCACGACGACGGCTCGCTCGACGTGCTGGTCAATTCCGGCCTGCCGCTCGAACTGACGGTGCTGGTCAAATGCGCCGCCCATTGGGCGGCAAGCGCGGCGCCGCTGGCGATCCTCAGCCCGCTGTTCGGCCTGATGCTCGGCATGGACGCCGGTCCGTTGGCGCTGGTCGCCGTCAGCCTCGTCGCCGGCACGCCGGCGCTGACGATGATCGGCGCGATCGGCGCGGCGCTGACGGTGTCGCTCAGGCGCGGCGGCCTGCTGATGGCGGTGCTGGTGCTGCCGCTGGCGATCCCGGTGGTGATCTTCGGCGTCTCGGCGGCTTCCGCCGCGAGCGGCGGCGTTTCGCCGGTCGCCGCGCCGCTGCTGATGCTGTGCGCGCTGTCGCTCGCCGCGATCGCGCTCGCGCCCTTCGCCGCCGCTGCGGCGCTGCGGCATGTCAGGGATTAGCGGTTCTGCGCGAGCCCGCAGAGACGAACGTGCGTCGCCGGCGACGCCGCGTCGGCCACGACTGCGTCAGCCGGCGGTCGCCGTCGCGCCCTGCGCGTCGTCTCCGGAAACGGATTTGGGCAATTCGGCGTCGATCTCGTCGAGAAACAGTTGGATGCGATGGCGATCGTCGCTGGCGCCATACTGATTGACGCTGAAGGTGATCTCGCCGTCGTAGGAACTCATCGCGAGTTGGAAGTACGGCTTGTATTTTATCGAGCCGCACAGGTAGGCGTCACTCGGGCGCCGGTCGCCGAAGGCGATGCGGGCCGGATCCAATATCCCGATGTTGGTCATGCAGATGTAAGGGTTCGCGAATTGCGATCGCAGCCGAAGATTGGCGAACCTCTGGCCGAGAATGCCAAAGGCCAAGTCAAGCTTGACGAATCCGTTGAGGCCGATTGCGGCGCCCTTCTTGGCGTCCAGGATCGCCTTGACCCTGCCGAGCGCGCCCTCGAAGCGCTCCTGCGGCCTGTAATCGAACTCCGTGACCACCATCGAGGTCAGGTTGGTCAGGGACGTGAATTCCTCGGACCGGTCGAGGTAGCGGCGCATGTCCACCATGATCGGGATTTGCGTCGTCTCGCCGGACCGTAGCGCCAGCCGGCGGAAGAGGCAGCGATAAAAGGCAGTCAGCACGGCGTCATTGAGGGTCGCCCCTCTGGCCCGGCAATAAGCCTTGAGCGCCGCGACCCTCTGGCGCCCCAGCTTGCAGGTGGCGATGAAGGGGCGCGCCTCGCCGTCCTCGCTGAGGGGGAAGCGATGTTTGCCGGCGCGATTGTTTTCGTTGGTCTGCAGGAACAGCGACTTCAGCCTGACGCTCCAGGGAAAGCGCCGCAGCACGCCGCGGATGCTTCTGTCTCCGGCGATCGGGGTCGGATTGAAGGCGGGGTCGGACGACAACCCGGAATAGATCATAGACAGCAAGTCGAGGTATTGCTTGAACCCCGCCGCGTCGCTGACCATGTGGTTCATTCGGATTGCGACGGCGCCGGCCCCGGCCCCGGCGTCAAGGAGGCAGACCGCGACCTGGGGGCCGACGCTCTCGTCGATGCGGGAGACGAGAAACGCCTCGAACTCGGTCTGCGTCGGCGCGCTGACGAAGGCGCGCGCGAAGTCTTGCGCGTCGAGGCTGGTCCAATGCGGCCTCGCGCCGTCGACATAGCGGGCGCCGAGGACCGGAATCGCCGCGATCGAGGCGACGACGGATTTCTTCAGGATTTCGGCGTCAGGCGCGCGCTCGAAGCGCAGCGCGCAATGCAGCTCGTGATCGTTGAACCGATTGGCATTCGACAACAACTGAAGCTGGTCGAATATTTCGGCGGCGTAATCCATCGATCGCACCTTCCGACTGTCAGAGGATAGTCTTGATCGGTAGTCGGCGCCGCATTTGTCTTACCCGTTTTCTCGCTTTGTCGAAATGCTGCGGCGCAGCGCCCCGCCGGGGCCGCCAGCGCCAGCGTCTTGGCCATATGGTTTCCCCCGAGGCCGCGCGCCGGCGCGCTCTGCGGCGCGGGCGGCGGTCGGAACGGCGCCGACGCCGGTCGACTTTGGCGCCGCCGCGACGCTGAGCGTTCGGTCGCAGCCGCGCGCCGCGTCCCTTCAGGCGAGCTTCGCCTCGAAGACGTCGATCGGCATTGGCTTGCCGAACAGGAAGCCCTGAAAGGACGGGCAGCCGTGGCGCTCGAGGAAGCGGCGCTGGGCCTCGGTCTCGACCCCTTCGGCGATCACGGCGAGGCCGAGGCTCTCGGCCAGCGTGATGATCGTGTGCGCGACCGCCGCGTCGTTGGCGCTGCCAGGCAGATTGCGCACGAACGAGCGGTCGATCTTGATCTGGTCGAGCGGCAGCCGCGTGAGATAGGCGAGCGACGAATAGCCGGTGCCGAAGTCGTCGACGGCGAAGCCGACGCCGAGCGCCTTGAGCGCATTCATCTTGTCCGCGGCGCCGGCGACATCGTCGAGCACGACGCTCTCGGTGAGCTCGAGCACGAGGCGATCGGCCGGCGCTCCGGAGGCGCGCAACGTCTCGGCGACCTGCTCGACGAAGTCGGGCTGGCTGAACTGGCGGGCGCTGACGTTGACCGACAGGTGCAGGTCGCGACTGCGTCGGTCGCCGGACCACGCCTTGAGCCGCTGGCAGGCGGTTTCCAGCACCCAACGGCCGATCGGCAGGATGAGGCCGGTTTCCTCGGCGAGTGGGATGAACTCGCCCGGCGCGACCAGTCCGCGTTCGGGATGCGCCCAGCGCAGCAGCGCCTCGGCGCCGATCCATTCGCCGTCGCAATCGACTTGCGGCTGATAGTACAGCACGAAACGGCGCTCGCGAATGGCGAGGCGAAGCGCCGCCTCCGCTTCGGCGCGGACGGCGAGCGTCGCCTGCATGTCGGGATCGAAGAAGCGCAAAGCGTTGCGCCCGGCCGCCTTCGCTTCGTACATGGCGATGTCGGCTTGCTTGAGCAGCTCCTCGCAAGTGTCGCCGCCGCCGCTGAACATGGCGACGCCGATGCTAGGGCTGGAATGGCGGACGCCGCAGGGCAGCGCATAGGGTGCGTTGAGCGCGGCGAGAATCGCCTCGCCGGTCTTCTTGGCCAGCGCAGCGGCTTCATGCCGGTTTTCGCTCAAGTCCTCGACCAGCGCCACGAACTCGTCGCCGCCCACGCGCGCCGCGCCGCCGGCGGCGCCGAGGCAGGCTTCGAGGCGCTTCGCGACCTCGATCAGCAGCCGGTCGCCGACTTCGTGGCCGCTCGTCTCGTTGACCAGCTTGAAGTTGTCGAGATCGATGAACAGCAGCGCCCCGTGGCGGCCGCTGCGGCCGCAGCCGGCGAGCGCCTGCTCGAGGCGGTCGCGGAGCAGGCGACGGTTCGGCAGCCCGGTCAGCCGATCGTAAAAGGCCAGGTTGACGATCTCCTTTTCGGCGCGTTTGCGATCGCTGACGTCGGTCATCGTTATGACGTAGTGCGTCGTCTCGCCGCACGCCCCGCGCACCGTGGCGACCGTGGTCCAAGTGGGGAAGATCTCGCCAGAGCTGCGCTGCGCCGGCAATTCGCCGCGCCAGAAGCCGTTGCGTTCGACGCGGTCGGCGATTTGGCTGAGCAGCTCGCCGGCGCGCGGATCGCGGGCAATCTGCTGCGGCGTCTTGCCGACCACTTCGTCGGCGACATGGCCGGTCATCTCGACGAAGGCGTGGTTGACGCGCAGGATCCGCTTGTCGGCGTCGAGGATGACGATGCCCTCCTGCGCCTCGAACGCGGTGGCGGCGATGCGAAGCTGTTCCTCGACCTTGCGGCGCTCCGAGACGTCGCGGGCGATTCCGACTACGCCGATCGTCTTGCCGGACTCGTCGCGCAGGGGCGCCTTGAGCACCTCGAACCAGACGGCCCTGCCGCCGGGGCCCGGCGTCTCATTTTCTTCGAATTGGATCTCGCCGGTCTCGATCGCTCGGAGGTCGCCGGCGCGATGCCGGTCGGCGAGTTCGGATGGGAAGATTTCGTAGTCGGTCTTGCCGATCGCCCCGTCCTGTACGATGCCGAGCGCGCGTTCGAACTGCGGGTTGCACCGCAAGTGGCGCCCCTTGAGGTCCTTGACCCAGATGAGGTCGGGGATCGTTCGCACCAGCGTGCGCAACTGGCTCTCACGCTCGCGCAGATCGTCGTGGGCGTGCAGCAGGGTCAGCGCGTCTTCCAATCGGCGGCCGATCGCTTCGAACAGCTGCCGGTCGTCGGCGGTCCAAACGCGCGCGTGCGAACATTGATGCAGCCCGAAACCGTATGCGCGCGCTGTCTTGGGACGGAGCGCCATCGCCAACTGAGACTGGATGCCGAAGTGGAGCCGCAAGGCTTCTGGGTTCGAGCGTTCGCCTCCAGGGCCGAAGACGACTGAACCGGGCGTCGCCAAAACCGCGGTCTGCATGTCGCGCGCCTCTGGCGTCGTCGGAATGTCGCAATCGAGCGCGCCGAGGCTGGCGCCGGCGTATCCGAGCCGCACGCGCTCTGTCCGCACGCGCCAGCTCGGCGCCTCCGGGTCGCACGGGTGGAGCAGCCAGACGCGGTCGCAATTGAGCAGTTCCAGCGTGATCTCAAGCACCCGCCCCGTCATTTCATCGAGGTCGGTCGTCTCCTGGATCGCTTGGCTGACCCGATCCATGCCTTCGAAGAAGCGCAAGTTAGCCTCGAGCAGCGCCTCCATGCGCTTGCGGGCCTCACGCTGGCGCAGCACCAAAACGCCGAATGAGAGGTCGGCGGCGAGTTGCTCGAGCAGTCGGACTTCCTCGACGGTGAAGGCGTCGCGTTCGCCTGCGTAGATGCAGAGCGCGCCGAACACGCCGTCCGCTTCATCCTTGAGCGGCAGGGCGACGCCGGCGCGGTAACCACGCTCGAGCGCCTCGTCGCGCCACGACGCGACGCGCGGGTCGAACTCGTAGTCCTGGACCCAGACGACCTTGCCGGTGCGGATCGCCGCGCCGATCGGGCCGCGCCCGCGTTCGACGTCGGCCCAGGTGACGTGCGCGGCGTCGGCGTAACCACGATCGTGGCCGGCGCGCGCGACCGGACGCACCGACTGCTCGGCGTCGCGCTCGACATAGCCGACCCAGGCCATGCGGTAGCCCGCCTCTTCGCAGACGATGCGGCAGATTTCGGCCAGCAGGCTCGGTTCGTCGACCGCCCGCATCAGCGTCTGATGACAGGATCTGATGGCGCCCAACTCGCGATTGAGGCGCTCGAGCGCCGCCTCCGGGCGCTCGCATCGGGCCATCTCGCCGCTGGAGTCGAGCATACGCTGGCTTTTCCGTCGTCGCCTACGGGGCGCGTCCATCCGGCGATCGACGGCGCCGGACACGGTTGCGCGTCCTCACTGGTGGGGCGATTCCGGGCTGCAACCGGAATGAGCGTACGGCGTCATGCCATTGCGCTGCGGCCTCGGCGGGCCAGCGGCTCAACACGTCATGGCTGAAAGCTCGCAGGAATCCGTAAATTATATCTTATCGAGCAAAGAGTTGGGCTTGCCATTGCCGGCGGCGTGACGCCGCTATAAAAGGCCGGCAATGGCCAATCTCGCCAATCCGACGACGTTTCTCGCCGTGACGCGGCGCGCCCTGCCGTGGCTTGCGCTGGCGACGGCGGCGCTGTTCGCCCTCGGCCTGTGGGCGGCCTTGCTCTCGCCGCCCGACTACCAGCAGGGCGAAACGGTCAAGATCATGTACATCCACGTGCCGGCGGCGTGGCTGTCGAGCTTCATCTACGTGGTGATGACGGCGGCGAGCCTCGGCACGCTCGTCTGGCGTCATCCGCTCGCCGACGCCGCCCAGAAGGCCGCGGCGCCGCTCGGCGCCGGCTTCACCTTCATCTGCCTCGTCACCGGCTCGCTGTGGGGCAAGCCGATGTGGGGCGCCTATTGGGTGTGGGACGCGCGGCTCACCTCGGTGCTGGTGCTGTTCATCCTTTATCTCGGCCTGGTGGCGCTGTGGCGGTCGATCGAGGACCCTGGCCGCGCCGCTCGCGCGGCGGCGATCCTCACACTGGTCGGCTGCGTGAACCTACCGATCATCAAGTTTTCGGTCGACTGGTGGAACACGCTGCACCAGCCGGCCTCGGTGTTTCGCCTCGGCGGTCCCACAATCGCGCCGCAGCTGCTGTGGCCGCTGCTGATCATGGCGCTCGCCTTCACGCTGTTGTTCGTCGTTCTGCACCTGATGGCGATCCGCAACGAGATTCTGCGCCGGCGACTGGCGCGGCTGACGATGCTGGCCGCCGCCGAGGGCGACGCGCTCGCGCGTCGCTTCGCCGCTGGAGGGTCTGGCGCGTGAGCGACATCCCGCACATCGGCTTCATCATCGCCGCCTATCTCGTCACCGCGGCGACGATCCTGGCGATGATCGGCGCGATCGTCGTCGATTATCGCCGTCTGAGTCGCGCGCTCAGCCGGCTTGACGCGGCGCGCAAAGGGGAAGACGCGCAATGAGCGACGCCGTCCCGCCCCCGCGCCGCCGCAGCCTGCTGGCGGCGGCGCCGTTGATTGCATTCCTCGCGCTCGCCGGCCTGCTCTTCGTGCGACTGTTCACCGGCGACGCCTCGCGCCTTCCGTCGGCCTTGATCGGCCAAAGCGCGCCGGCGCTCAATCTGCCCGGACTCGACGGCGCGCCCGGCCTCGCCGACGCCGATCTGCGCCAGGGCCATGTCACCGTCGTCAATGTCTTCGCGTCATGGTGCGTGCCTTGCCGCACCGAGCACGAGTTTCTGCTGGCGCTCGCGCACGATCCGGATCTCGAGGCGAAGGGCGTGACGCTGATCGGCGTCGCGCAGAAGGACCCGCCGGAAAATGTCAGGCGGTTTCTTGGCGCGCTCGGCGACCCCTACGTCAAGGTCGGGCTCGACGGCGACGGCCGCGCCGGCATCGACTGGGGCGTCTATGGCGTGCCGGAGACCTTTGTCGTGCGCGGGGATGGCGTGATCGCCTTCAAGCAGATTGGGCCGATCGACGCCGTCGCGCTCGAGAGCGTCGTCAAGCCGGCGATCCTCAAGGCGGCGAACTGAGGCCGCGTCTCAGTTGAGCACCCGTGGCGCGGCGGGAATGTCGAGCGAGAACGCCGGCACGACGACTTCAAACACGTCGCCGTCGTCGGCGATGAGGCGGTAGGCGCCTTCCATCATGCCGCTGGGTTCGGCAAGCGGACAACCCGAGGTGTAGCGGAACGCTTGACCCGGCGCGAGCGTCGGCTGCTCGCCGACGACGCCGACGCCGCGCACCTCCTGTCGCCGGCCGCTGGCGTCGGTGATGATCCAATGTCGATGGGTGAGCTGCACCGTGCGGCGGCTGAGGTTGACGATCTCAATCGTGTACAGCCAGAAGTGAAGCCCCTCTTCGGGCTTCGACCGTTCCGGCGAATAGACAGGCTCGACGGCGACGCGGATATCGTTGGTGACCGCGAAGTACATGCCCGGATTCTAGCTGAACGCCAGCGCGCGGCCAAGCCTGACGCTTCATCGATCGGTCCCGAACCGCTCGGCAAGGAAGGCGAATCCCGTCCGCGCGACGCGCCGCGCCTGCGGAAAGAGGACGAGGATCGTCGCCCCGTAGACAAACACGCCGGCGAGGATCTGCGCCGCCAGGTCCAAAGCGCCGATCGGCGCCGGAACGAGGCGCAGGCCCACGCCCATGACCGCAGAGGCGGCGAGGACCCCCGCCAAAGCGCTTAGGGGAAGGCGCAATCCCATGCGCGCGACGACGAAGGCCATCGCCGCCGTCGAGCCGACAAGGGTTCCCGCCAGACAGCCGACCGCCGCGCCGACGACGCCGCCGAAATGTTCGCCGACTGCGCCGCCAGCGAGCGCCGCGACGGCGTCGATGAGATTGAAGATCGTCATCGACCGGGTCCGCCGCACCAACAACGCGGTCTGATCGCCAGTGTGGACGCGTAGCGCCCGCGCCGCGCCGGCGACGACCGCGAGCGGCAGAATGACGATCGTTTGCGCCTGGAATTGCTGAGCGACGGCGAGGCGGACGAATGGGCCGGCGAGCTCAGCGACGCCGACCGCCGCCGGCGTCATCAGGCCGAACATCAACGCCCCGTTGAGCGAGACCTGGCCCAGCGCGCCGTCGCGGTCGCCCGCTTCGAGCCGATCGACGGCGAGCGGGAACGAAGCGACGGCGCATAGCGACGCCAGCATGGCGGCGAGCCGCTGGCCGAGCCCCCAGCCGACCGAGAACAGGCCGACGCCAGCGACGCCTTCTCCGGCGCCGACCAGCACCCGTACGCCGTTGCTCGCCGCCCAGGCAAACAGGCCGGAGAAGATCAGCGGCAGCGCGAACTGCCGCGCCTCGCGGAAGATCGCCGCATCGAAGCGGCCGAGCCGCAGCGGCCGACGAAGCCCGATCGACGTCAACGCGAGCCCCGCCGTCTGGCCGACCGCCATCGCCGCCAACGCCGTCGCCGCGTCGGCCTTGAGCGCAATCGCGGCGACGATCGACAAGCCCGAGCCGAGCACGGGGCTCGACAATTGCGCCAGCGTGTAGACGCCGATGCGATGATTGGAGCGCGCGACTTCGCCGTAATGGTTGAGCGCGGCGCGGCTGGCGAGATAGGCGGCGGTCGCGGCGAACAGGTGAGGCGAGGGCGCGAGGCCGACCAGCGCCAGCGTCGGCGCGGCAAAGGCGACCTGGCTCGCGACGCCGCCGGCGACGACGCGCGCGTCCATCGCCGCGAAGCGCGCGGCGTCGGCGTGTCGCTGGCGGAAGCGCAACAGGTAGACCGACCACCAGGCGAGGCCGAGCCCGCCGGTCAGCTCCTGCGCGGCGACGACGAACGCGACGACGCCGTAGACCGCCGGATCGAACAGATGCGTCCAGACGACGGTGACGATGAATTGCAACAGCGGCGCGAAAAGCTGCGCCGGCAGATAGAGCAGGGTATTGCGCAGCAGGCCGCCGGTTTTCACGCCGGCCCCCGCGTCGCCGCCTCGTCGCCGGCGCGCCGGTCGAACACCGCCAGCATCAGGATCGCGAACTGGTTGAAGGCGAAGGTCTTGACCGAAAGGCTGGCCGAAGAGCTCGCCTGCACCAGGAACAGCAGCATGATCGCCCAAGCGCCCGACTTCGCCCGTCGCCACAATTCCCACAGCAACGCGGCGAAGCCGATCAGGAAGAAGGCCGTCATCAATGCGCCGTACTGGAAGACCAGGCCGAGCCAGCCGTTCTCGATGCCGTATTCGATGCCGAGCGTGTTCTGCAGCGTCGCGAGCCGCTGCGGATCGGGACCGAGCAGGATGTCTTGCGGCGAGAATGCGCCGAACAGATCGAAGACGACGACGCGGGCCTGGGTCGAGCCGCGGTCGGCGGAAAAGCGCTCGACGAGCGGCGCCAGCGCGCCGCCGAACCAGGCGGCGGCCGCCGCCGAGGCCGCGAGCGGCGCGACGAGCGTCGCGGCGATCGCCGCACGCAAGTCGAAGCGCCGGCCGCCGAGCGCTTCGCCGATCGGCTTCAGCGCCGCCAGGCAGACGACCACGATCGCGAGCGTCAGCGAGGTCCGTCCGCCGAAGGGGACGAGCGCGACGAGCTGGATCGTCGTCAGGACCAGGCGCAGCGGCAGCCTGAGCGCGCGGTCGGCGCCGAGGATCAGCATCGCGGCGTAAAGCGCGGTCGTGCCGGCGTTGAGCAGCGGGTGGCCGAGCAGCGCCGTCGAACGATAATCGCCGACGATCGCCCGTCCGCCGGCGGCGAAGGGCGTCAGGCGAAAGTCGAAGGCGAACTCGGCGAGGCCGAGGCAGGCGTTGACGAACATGACGGCGTGCAGCGCCAGCCGCAGCGCCGCTCGCTCGCGCGGGCTGAAATCCTCGTAAAGCGCGAGCAGAATCGCGCCGACGAGGAACGTATCGATCAGCGGCGTGATCGCCGTCTTCTGGAACAGCGCCGCGTAAGCGACGATCAGCGCGAGATTGACGGCGAACAGGGCCGCGCCGGGAAAGCGCAGCGGCAGGGCGGCGAGATAGGCGAGCGGGCGCGGGCGCGACGCCGCCTCGAGGATCAGGGCCAGGACGGCGAGATAGGTCGCCGGATGCAGTTTCTGCAGCGCGCTTCCGCCCGGCGCTTCGTAGGGCGCGCCGAGCGCCTGCAGCGCCATCGCCGAGACGGCGAAGGCGACGATCGCCGCGGCGAAGGCGCAGATGCGCGCGGCGACGCGGAGCGGCCGGCGGTCGTCGGCGACGGCCAGCGACAGGCTCACCCCGTTCTCCCCGGCCGCTTCGTCGGCGTCCGCGCCACGCCGGCGACCAGCGCGCCGATCCCGGCGCGTTCGGCCGCCGCCTCGAGTGCGGCGGCGTCGGTCGCAGCGGCGTCGACGATCACCGCGGCGTCTGCAGTCTTCTCGTGAGCGAGCAGCGCGTCGGCGCCGGCGAGCGGACCACAGTCGAGCACGATCCAGTCGAACCGCGCATGGAGACGCGCGGTCAGGGCGACCGGCTCCGGCCCGCCGAACTGCAGGATCAACGCTTCGCCGCCATTGACGGCGTCGCGGCGCAGGATGCTGGCGACCTGTCCCGGCGAGTCGACGATCACCTTGCGCAGGCGGCGCGCGTAAGCGCTGAGCGTCGGCCGGCGGTGGTCGCAATCGACCAGCAGCGCGCGCCGGCCGGCGGCGCTGAGCGCGTGGGCGAGCGACAAAGCCACGGTCGAAGCGCCGTCGCCGCGCGCGTGCGAAACGATTGCGACGACGGGCGCGTGGGCGCCGACGACGAGGCGTTCGGTCAGCCGGTCGCGCAGCGCGCCGATCGCCGCGGCGTAGGGCGCGTCGGCGGTCATCGCCGCTTCGGCGGCGGCAAGCGCGGCGCCGCCGTCGTTCTCGCCATCCTCGTCGGACCGCGGGGCGAAGGCGGGGATGGCGAGGTCGATCGCGAATGGGCTCGGCGCCGGGGGCGACGCTTCGCGCGCCGGCGCGTTGGCCGCAGCCGCGGCGGCCGGCGGCGCCGAGGTCGCAGCGGCCGCGGGCGCCGGAGGCGCGACGGGCGTTGGCGGCGCGGACGGGATTGCGGCGGCGAGCGACCGACGACGGTCACGGTATTCGGCGGCGAAGACGGTGACGAGCCAAAGATTGAGCGCGCCGACCAGCGCCATGAACAGGGCGAGTCCCACTCGTGGGCTGACTCTGCCGGGCCTCGCTGACGGCGGATCGACGACGGCGCTGTGCGGCGACTCGACGATGTCGCGACGCACGTTCTCGCGCGCCGACAGCGCCTTCTCGTAGGCGGCGCGCAGCGCCGCGGCTTCGGCGTTCAGGCGGTCGAGCTCGATTCGGGTTCCGCCGAATTGCTGATTGGCCGACTCGAGCGAAGCGACCAGCTTGGCCGCCTCCTGCTCGGCGGCGCGCGCCGCCTTCAGGTCGCGTTCGCTCGCTGAGCGGATGCGCCTGATCTCGGCGTCGATCTGCGTCTGCACCGACTGCAACTGCGCGCGCGTCGTCAGATAGCTCGGATGGCGCGGCCCGAGCGTCGACAGTTCGTAAGCCTCGTCGCGCGCCAGCGCGGCCTGATCGGCGCGCAGCTTCTCGATCACCGGCGAATGCAGCGCTTCGCCCACGCCTTCGCCGCCGGCGGTGGAGGACGCGAGCGCCGCCTTGACCTGCTCATAGGCGGCCTCGACCTCGCCCCGCTTGCCGCGCGCGACCACCAGCGCGTCGTTGGCGTCCTTGAGCTGCTGCTCAGGCGAAATGCGTCCGTCGCTCAACACGATCGCGTTGGCCTCGCGATAGGCCTGCGCGCGTCGCTCCGCATCTTCGGCGCGCGGCTGCAGCTCGGCGATGCGCGCGTCGAGCCACGCCGACTGTTTGGCGACGATCTGATCGCTGAGCGCCGACTGCTCGGCGAAGAATGCGTCGGCGAGGCCTTGCGCCAGGCGTTGCGCTTTGGCCGGCGCAGCGGCGCGCACCTCGACGTCGGCGATGTAGCTGCGTTCGCTGCGCTTGACTGAAATGCGGTCGCCGAGCGCGACGACCACGGCGTCCAGGCGCGCGTCGGGGTCGCCCGCCGGCGCCCGCCACAAGCTGGTCAGGCTGCCGACAAACAGGCCGATCAGACCCGGGCGGAACTCGGGGTCGTCGACGAGATCCTGCGCTTCAGCGACGCGGCGCAGGACCGCGCGCGACGCGAGGATGCTCATCTCGCTCTCGACCAGCGCAATGTCGGGGGTTTGCGGCATCGGTTGAGCGTCGAGCCCGACCGGCACGCGCTCGCGCGGGTCGACGAGGATCGACATCGTTGCGGCGTACCGGCTCGGCGTCAGCGCGATATAGGCGAGCGCGATCGCGCCGGCGATCGCCAGGCACGGCAGCAGCAAGCGCAGTCGCCGCGCGGCGATGCGGGCGAGCTCGCCGACGTCGACCGTCGGCAGGGCGGCGCCGTCACCGGCTTCGGCGGCCGCCGGGCCGGCTCGCCGGGGCGGAGGGGCGGTCCAGGCAGTCATCGAACGCGCTGACTTTCTCGTGAAAGCGACGCGTTCCGCGCCGCCTCCAAACTGTCGCCGAAGGTAAAGCGGCATGGTTACCAAACGATTAGTCCGGCTTTCGATGGGTTACCGAGTCGTTCGGGGCGTCCGTCGCGGCGCCGCGGCGAAAGCGGCGGCCATCGCTTCGCCGAGCGGCTTGATCCTGAGGTCGGCGTCGAAGGGTAGCGGGCGCGGCGCGCGGCGCGAAAGCTCGCGATACCAGGAATAGCGATCCGACAATTGCCAGCTGACCACCATGTCGACCGCCGGCACGGCGAGGACCGCGTTGAGGAACTCCGCGCCGACCGCCGCGACGGCGCGGTCGCGCGCCGCCAAATCGTCAGGCAGGGCGGAATCGTCGATGTCGAATTCGGTGATCGACACCGACAGGCCGCGCTTGGCGAAGTCGGCGATATAGCCGGCGAAGGCGGAATAGTCGGACGGCCATTGCGGCTTGAGATGGCTTTGCAGGCCGATCGTGTCGACGGGCGCGCCGGCGTCGAGCAGCCGATCGACGAGGCCGGCGAGCAGCGGCCGGATCGAACGGCCCCATTCGTGGTCATTGTCGCACTGCGCCTCGTTGAGCGCGAGCCGCGCCGTCTTGTCGATCGCCGCGACGCGGCGGAACGCGCGCTCGACATAGGACGGGCCCATCGCCGCGAACCACGGTCCGTCGCGCCAGCCGCCGGGCTTGCGGTCCATCGGCCAGAACGGCTCGTTGACCACGTCCCAGGCGAAGAGCTTGCCGGCGTAGCGTTCGACGACGCGGTCGATATGGGCGTCGAACACGCGCTCGACTTCGCGGCCGGACAGGCGCTTCAGCCAGTCAGGGGCGCGGTCGTTCCAGATCAGCGTATGCCCGCGCAGCGGCTCGCCGTTGTCGGCGGCGAAGCGAACGACGGCGTCGGCATAGGAGAACTCGAAGCGGTCCGGCGCGGGCCGCAACCAGTCGAATTTCATCGCCACGTCGGTCGTCAGGATTTGCGTCTGGCGGCGGTAGAGATCGGCGTAGCCGGGGTCGTCGAACGCCTCCTGGCCGATCGAGGCGCCATAGATGAGGCCGCTGGCGGCGGCCGCGACGCCGAGGTTGGCGGGCGCCGGCGCGCCGAGGACGAAACGCGGCGCGGCGGCGGTTGCGGCGGCGGCGAGCAGGGCGCGGCGGCTGATCATCCACCGAAGCCCCTGAGCCAGGAAGCGCGAGCGCGGGGACCCGCGGCGTCGATCGCGGCGAAGCGGTCGGTCATATTGAACGTATGCAGGCCGCCCGGCGGCGTAAAACGTTGCATCGGCGTCTGGCGAAAGGCGCCGGGCGCGAGCGCGTCAATGCGGCAGAGCGCCAGCCCGGATCCGTAGCCGACGCGACAGTCCTGGGCCGGGCGCCACAGCGCCCCCTCATGTTCGAAGACGCGACCGGCCGGACGCGCCGCCGAGGCGTCGATCAGCGCCGGTCCATCGAAGGCCGGAGTCCACGGGCCGAGCGGACTGGCGCCGCAATAGAACGACAGGCTGTCCCAGCTCGCGCCTTCCAACTCGCCGCCCGTCGCCGCCAGCCACCAGTCTCCGTTCCTGGGGAACGGCGTCGCGTCGGCGATCTCGATGCCGCTCAACAGTACGCGGTCGAGCGTCCAGCGGAACGGAAACGGATCGGCGCGGTAGAGTTCGAGCGTGCGGTTTGCGCCGCTCTCCGGGATCATCCAGATCGCGCCGTCGTGGCGAAACACGAAGGGATAGGAGAGGTGGTAGGGCCGCTCCAACACGACGCGCGACGGGCCGGGGTTTCCCTCGTCGTCGAGCGCGCAGACCGAAATGACGCCCTTGCCGGTCGCGTAGGAATATTCCTCGCAGAAGACATAGGCGGCGCCGCCCTCTTCGAACACGAACGGATCGGCGAAGTAGCGGCGGCGGTCGTCGGAAAGCCAGCGCCAGCCGCCATTATCGAGCCGGTCGAGGCCGGCGAACGGCGCTTCGCCGGGTGCGCGCCGCCTGACGCCGACGCGCCAGTGGCCGTCGTGGACGACGAGGCGGCGCAGTCGCCGCTCGATCAGCCCGGCGAGCGTCGCCGCGGCGAAGCGGAGGGGAGCGGGCGCCGGCGGCGGCGCGGCGACGCGCGGCGGAGCGGCCTCGCCGAGGCCGCGCGCGGCAAGCTGGACGACAAGCGCGACGAGCGCGTCGGCGACCGCCGCGCGGCCGCTCGAGAGCAGGTCGGGTCGCCGCACCGCCGGCAACGCCGAAGCATAGACCCGCGGCGCGTCGCCAGTCATCTGCGCGAGTTCGATCCAAGGCGCGCGGCCGTCGAGCAGCGCGGCGTCGCGCGCCGCCTCGCCCGCCGTGCCGTCGTAGAGCGGAACGATCGCGCCGGGTTCGGGCTCGGCCGAGCCGGTCAGGTCGAAAACGAGATCGGCGTCGCCGGCGCCAGGCGCGCTCCAGGCGCCGGCCGGCGCGCGGTCGAGCGTCGCCGGCGGACGGGGGCGGGCGATCAGGTCTTCGAGCGCTTCGATCAGCGCGGTCGAGGGCGGCGGCGCGCCGCGGCGCTCTCGCGTCTCGATCAACGCGCGATGACGCTTGGCGGCGAGTCGCTCGGCGAGCGCGCAGTGCCAGCGGCGCAGGCCGCCCTGCGGCAGCAGCAGGCGGACGGCCGTCATCGCCGCCGCCCCGGCGAACGCCCGCTCGCAGCGGCCGAATTCCTGCCCGCCGCGAACTCCGCTAGAACAGAGGAATGATGACTGTTTCCCCCGCCCGTCCGCGCACGCTGCTGTTCTACGTTCCGGCGCTGCTCGACGGCGGCGCGGAGCGCGTGTGGGCGCGGCTCGCGTCGGCCTTCGCCGCGCGCGGCGACGCCGTTGCGTTCGCGGTCGATTTCGAGGCGACGCAATCGGCGCCGTTCCTGTCGCGCGACGTCGCGCTCGAAGTCCTGCCGCGTGGCCATTTCCAGTCGACGCGCGCGCTCGCGCGACTCATCGCCGCGCGCCGCCCCGATGCGACCTTGTCGGCGCTCGCGGTCGCCAACCTCAAGCACGCGATCGCCGCGACGCTGGTTGGGCGCCGCGATCGCGCCATCCTCGCCTATCACGGCTTCAGCGAAAGCGAGCCGCAGCTGCTCAGCCGCATCGGCTATCGCCTGACGCCGCTCCTGTCCCGCCTGTGTGCGGCGACGGTCGCGGTGTCGGCGGCCCTGCGCCACGATCTCATCGCCCGCTTCGTCGTTCCCGAACGGCGCGTCCGCACGATCTACAACCCCGCCGCGCCGGCGCCGTTCCCAGAAGCGCTCGCCGCCGGCGCCTTGGCGGCGCGACCGAAGACCATCGTCGCGCTCGGCCGCCTCGTTCCCGACAAGGATTTCGTCACGCTGCTGCGCGCCTTCGCGCGGCTCGATGATCGCGAGGCGCGGCTCGTCATTCTCGGCGAAGGCGAGGAGCGGGCGCGGCTCGAAGCCGAAGCGTGGGGTCTCGGAATCGCGGCCCAAGTCGACATGCCCGGCTTCGAGTCCGACGTTGCGGCGCGGCTCGACGCGGTGCGCGGCTTCGTCCTGTCGTCGCGCCGCGAAGCGTTCGGCCTCGCCTGCGTCGAAGCGCTCGCCCACGGCCTGCCGGTCGTCGCCACAGATTGCGGCGGGCCAGCGGAAATCCTCGTCGCGCCGACGCATGGCGTCCTGGCGCCGGTTGGCGACGTCGAGGCGCTGGCGCGCGCGCTTGCGGGCGCGCTCGCCGATCCGGGCGATCCGGCGCCGCGCCAGGCGCGGGCGCGCGAATTCTCCCTCGAAGCGGCGCGCGACGGTTACGACGCGCTGATCGCCGACGTGATCATGCATGCGCGCTCGCCTGCGGCTGCGTGACCGGTGAAGGGGCAGGGGAGGCCGCGAGCTTATCGGCGAGCCGCGCCGCGAAGGCGACGATCGAAAGGGTCGGATTGGCCTGGCCGGAGGTCGGAAAGACCGCCGAGCCGAGCACGCAGAGATTGGGCGTGTCGAAGCAGGCGAGATCGCCATCGACGACGCCCTCGCGGCGGTTCGCGCCCATGCGCGCGGTTCCGATCTGGTGCGAGCCGTGCGACATCAGCGCCAGGGCCGTTTCAGCGCTCGCCGCTTCGCTTTGACGGTATTCGACCCGGCCGAAACCGGAGGCGGAAAGCCACAGCGCGAGACGCTGGTGAGCGCGCGCGATCGCCTCGCTGTCGGCGCGGCTGAAGCGCAGGTCGACGCGCAGCCGCGGCAGGCCGAGGCGGTCAGATTCCGCTGCGAGCGTCACCCGGCTGTCGGGGTTGGGAATCTGCTCGGCGTGATAGGACAGTCCGTAGCGGCGCGCGCGGTTGCGCAGGAAGTAACCTGGAATGCGCTCGGCGCTGAGATAGCGATCACGCATGAACCGGGCGAGAAAGGCGAGGGTCGCCGGCAGGTCGGAAGCGACGTTGCGGGCATGGGCGGGCCAATCGATCGACCCGCCGAGATGGCGGGCGCGGATCAGCTCCGGCAGGATCATGCCGCCGACGATCGGCGTCGACAGCGCCATCGCGACGGCCGAGAGCGCGCCGCTGCCGTGACGCGGGTCGGCGATTGGCGGGGCCACCGGCCAGAAGCCGACGTTGGGCAGGTCGAAGCGCGCCATCAGCGACGGGCTCGGCGCAAAGCGGCGGCGTACGAACGAGCCGCGCCCGTCGCGCAGGAAGTCGAACGCCGCGTCGACGCGCGCGTCGTCGAAGACGACGTCGGCGATCTCGCCAATGACGTGGCCCATGTAATAACGGCCGAGCGGACCATCCGCGCCGCCGAACAGCGCCGGCCGCCGGCGTTGCGCCGCCAGCAGCAGCCGCGTCGATTCGAGCCCGCCGGCGGCGAGCGCGATGCGCTCCGCCGCAAGGCGCAGTCGGCGCCCGTCGGCGGTCGCCGCGACGACGCCGGTCGCGCGGCCGTTCTCGGCGAACTCGATCTCGATCACGGTCGCGCCGAGGCGAATGTCGATCAGCGGCGAAGCGGTGAGCGTCGCCGCATGCGCCTTCTGGAACCACGGCCGGTTGCTCGCCCGCTCGATGCGGTCGAATTCGAAATCGCCGTTGGCGGCGGAAAGCTCGGGCGCGGCGAGCGTGAACGCCGCTTCCCCGCAGCCGACGTAGCGGCACGCGGTCGCGTAATAGCGCGCGACGTCGTCGTAGCCGATCGGCCAGCGGACGCCGCCGACGAAGGGTCGCGGGACGAAATCGACCGGGTCGAGCGGCATGCTGCGGCCGCCCCACAGATTGGACGTTCCGCCCAGGCGGCGCACGGTCGCGATGCGCATGTCGTCGTGGCGAGTGGGATCGACGATCTCGGCGCGGGCAAGGTCCTGCGCGTCGCTCGGCCGATCAAGGCCGGATTCGAGCACCAGCGTCGGACGGCCGCGCCGCGCCAACTCCATCGCCAGCGTCAGGCCGGCGGGACCGGAGCCAACGACGATCGTCTCGTGCGCGCGCGCTTCAGCGCCGTCGAGGCCGGCGCAAATCATTCCGCCGCCTCCCTCAGAGTCGGAACGAGTTCGGCGTAGAGCGCGGTCATCTCACGATAGTAGCGGTCGCGGGTGAAGCGGGTCGTCGCCTGTTTGCGACCTTTCGCGCCCATCGCGGCGAGCGACCCTTCGTCCATCGCCAACGTGCGCCGCAGCGCGTCGGCGAGCCCCAAGCGATCGCCGGGCTCGACGAGAAGGCCGTTCTCGCCATGTTCGACCAGCTCCGGCAGGCCGCCGATGCGCGTCGCGACAATCGGTTTGCCGCGCGCTTGCGCCTCGAGCACGCTCTTGGGCGCGATTTCGTACCACAACGAGGGCAGCGCAACCGCGGTCGCGGCCTCGACCTCTGCCCACAGCGCTGCGCCTTTGAGATGGCCGGTGAACACGCAGCGCGCGCCGAGCGCGCGCGCTTGGGCTTCGAGCGCGTCGCGCTGCGGCCCGTCGCCGACGATCGTCAGCGGCGCGTTCGCGGCGACGGCGGCGTCGATCAGCACGTCGACGCCCTTCTCCGGCGACAGGCGGCCGAAATAGAGGATGTGGCGGCCGCGCGCTTGGCGCAACGCCACGACGTCGTCGGTTGCGGCCGGCGCATCGTCCGCGCTCTCGAAGAAGTTCGGCACGTAGCGCAGCTTTCCGCGGTCGAAGCCGTGCTCGGCGAACTTGTCGACGATGAAGCGGCACGGCCCGACAAAGCGCGAGACGGCGCTGCGTAGCGCGCCGCCATGCCATTGGATCATGCCGTCGAGCGCGTAGAGCGCGTCCATCGCCAGTGGACCCTGGGTGCAGCGGTTGGTCAGGCAGCGCCATTGCCGGCCGCCGCGGCAGCGTTCGCAGACGCCGTTCTGCGGCGTGTAGAAGTGGTAGGCGGGGCAGATCAGCTTGTAGTCGTGCAACGTGTAGACGATCGGCACGCCGCGCCGGCGCGCCGGCGCGAGGATGGCGTTGGTCAGGTGGTGGTAGACGCCGTGGGCGTGGATCACGTCAGGGCGGAAATCGTCGAGCAATCGCGCAAACTTTTCGCCTGCCTCGCGCGAATGAAAGAAGCGCGGCAGCGACGCGAGCCCCGCGAGGCCAGCGCGCGGCGCGAACGGCGCGGGGAAATAGTCGCGCCATTGCGACGGCTCGTTGTCGGGATGATCGACGGCGAAATCGGCGCAGTCCCAGCCACGCTCGCGAAACAGCGCGAGGTGGTCGAGATGCACGCCCTCGGCGCCGCCCTTGCGATAGCGCCAGCGATGGACCGCGAGCAGTCGCATGGCGCCTCCTCAACGCCGTCGAAAGCGATGCGTGTTCGCCGCGGTCACGCGAGCGCCTCGTCGAGCAGGCCGAGCGCGACGGGGCCGACGCGCCGGCGCGCCCGCGCCAGATCCGCGGCGCGATGTTCAGAGCGGAACATCGAGGCGAGCACGACGCCGTCGGGGTTGCTGGCCAGCGCGCAGTCGAGCAGCAGTTCGGCGGCGGCGCGGCGGCTGTCGGCGTCGTAGCCGGCGGCGACGAGTCGGCGATGGCGGTTCGGCGCGGCGGCGAGTTTCGCGCGCAACTGGGCGAGGGCGCCGCCGCCGACGCCGAACACCGAATGGCTGACCAGCAGCAAGCCGGCGCCGGCGAGTTCGGCGCCGCCGTAATCGAGGTCCGCGACGCTGGTCTGCAGCGCGGAATATGGCTCGCCCGCCGCCAGCGCGGCGCGACAGGCGTCAAAGCGGCCGGCGACGGCGACGGCGCGCGCCTGTCCGCGCTTTAGCGCGCGCGCGAGCGCGGCGCGGACGTCGTCGCGCCCGACATCGGCCGGGTCGGGATCGTGGAGGGCGTAAACGTCGACGCAGTCGATTGCGAGCCGTTTGAGCGATTCACCGATCGAACGCTCGACGAACTCGGCCGTCAGCGGCAGGGGGCGGTTGCGGGTGGCGGCGAGGCTGCGGAAGCCGCTGCGCACCGCCGTGGCGCGGGCGGCGAGCGGCCGGCCGAGCGCATAGGCGAGCCTCAGCGCGCCGAGGCGGCGGGGCGGCGCCATGCCGACCTTGGTGACGACGAACGCGCGGTCGCGGCGGCCGCGCAGGAAGCGGCCGAGCAGCGTCTCCGCTTCGCCTGCGCCGTAGGCCGGGGCGACGTCGAACCAGTTGACGCCGGCGTCGAAGGCGGCGGCGAGGGCGTTGAGCCCATCGGCGGCGGCGACCCGCGAACCGAGCGAAGCGCAGCCGAAGCCGAGGCGCGACGGCGCAATCGGCAGCCCGGCGCGCTCGGCCGCGTTCATCGGCGCTCCTCGGCCGGGACGACGTCGACGCCGAACCCCAGCAGCAGAAAGACGTAAGCGCAGGCGGCGTAGCGCGCGGCGAGTCGATATGGCTCCGCCCCGAGCCGCCACAGCCATTCGAGGCCGATTCGGCGCATCCACAGCGGCGCCCGTCGGGAGTGCCCGCCGACGAAGTTGAGCGCCGCGCCGACGCAGAGGAAGCCGACCGAAGGACAATGGGGGGCGAGCGCGTCGGCGAGCAATTCTTGCTTGGGCGCGCCGAGCGCGACGAGGCACAACCGGGCCCCGCTGGCGCGGACGCGTTCCGCCATGGCGAGGCGCTCGAATTCGAGGTCGCCGAGTCCGACGCGCGGCGTTTCCGCGCCGGCGATGACGAGGTTGGGCGCGCTCCGTTTCAGCTCGGCGATGGCGGCCGCTTGGGCGCGCGGTCCCGGGCCGATCAGATAGACGGACAGACCGTGTTCCGCCGCCGCCTGGAGCAGCGGTTCGATCAGATCGGCGCCGGGCGCGCGCTCAAAGATTCGGCGGCCAGCGGCGCGGTTGGCGAGCCACGCGATCGGCCAGCCGTCGGCGCAGACGAAGGTGGCGCGACGATAGGAGTTGCGGAAGGCGGCGCTGCCGCGCAGCTTGGCGACGTGGTCGAGATTGAGCGTGTGGAAGGTGAAACCCTTGCCCTGGGCGGCGTAGTCGATCGCCAGGTCGACGGCTTGGGAGATCGAGGCGATGTTGAGCCCGAATCCCGCGACTTTGGTTCGCCGTTGGGGCGCGATCGCCGCATGAAGAATGCTGCCGCTCATCCACCCACATCACGCTTGCGACAAGCCCCTCGCGGGGGCGGACTCCTTCCCTACCGGCTTCGTTCTCATTCGTCTCAATTTGCTACAATTAGGGTTACCCGTCCTTCGCCGACGGTTAACCATAAGCGGAAGGACGCGCCGTCGCGCCGCTGGCGCGCGCTCGGGCGGCGCGCCTACGGAACGACGGGCCTACCGGAACGAAGCCGAGACGGACCTGTAGGTCGTATTGACCTGCGCGCCGACGAAGCTGACCGCAACGACGATCGCCAGCCCGACGCAGGTCGCGAGCGCGGCGCATTCGACCGATGTCGCGCCCGCGCGCGAACGGCGGAACTGGCCGATCAGCTTGAGCATGCGACCCCCCGGGGCGGCGCGGTGTGCCGCGTCTCCAGGCCCCGGCGCAGGCTAACCTTGGCCGTCTACATCGAACTTAAGGGAAGCTTGGGCCTCAGGGGAGGCTTGGCCGCTCGGCCGCGCTTCCATCAGGTCCAGTGGCTGGACGCCGTCGCGCGACGCCTCTCGGCCCACTCGCGCCAGCGCCGCCGGATCGGCCAAGCGCAAATATGCGTGCCGCCCCAGCCGATGACCAGCGCCAGTGCGCCGACCAGCAGCGACTCCGACGTGAGGGGCGCCGCCGGTTCGAAGTTCTGCAGCGTGTCGTTGGCGATCGCCGGGTCGAAGTCGAACGCCATCGCTGCGATCCGCTGCACCGGCCCGGCGCCCTGCATCGCGTCGAGCGCGTTCTGCAGCTTGTCGCGGCGGGCGATGTCGTTCTCGATCGCGGCGCCGCGCGCCTGGGCGAGCGGATCGGGGTTGCCTTCGAGCCGGGCGATCGCCTCGACCGGGGTGATCGACTGGCGCGCCGCGTCGGCGTCGAAGGCGGAAACGACACGCTTCAGCTCGTCGAGCGCGCCGCCGAGCCGCTGGCGGTACTGCTGGGTGAACTCGGGGCCTTGCATGCCGACCAGAGCGAACAACAACCCGATCGCCGCCGCGAGGCGTCGCGTGAACATCGAAGCCGGACTCCCCCTGCGTCGCGGACAAAACCCTATCGCGGGCGGGGGGGAAAGTCATTCGCCGTCATTGACGGCGGGGCGTCGATTGTCCTGAATGCGCCGCCGTAAGGCCAGTCGAGCCCGCAACGCCGATGAAGCGATGAACGCCCCTCCCGCCGCGCCGTCCAGGCCCTGGCCGGCATTCCGTTCCTTCGCCGGCTGGCGCTGGCGCGACCTCGGCCCCGACGCGGTCGCCGGCCTGACGGTCGCCGCCATCGCCATCCCCGAGCAGATGGCGACGGCGCGGCTCGCGGGGTTCCCGCCGCAGATCGGCTTCATAGCGCTGCTCGCCGGCGCGGTCGGTTTTGCCGTTTTTGGCGCTTCGCGCCTGATGTCGGTCGGCGCCGATTCGACCGTCGCGCCGATCTTCGCCGGCGCGCTGGCGCTGCTGGCGACCGCCGGCTCGCCTCATTACGCCGCCGATGCGGCGGCGCTGGCGCTGGGCGTCGGCCTCGCGCTGGCGCTCGGCGGCGCGCTCGGCCTCGGATTTATCGCCGATCTGCTGTCGATTCCGGTCACCACTGGCTTTCTCGCCGGCATCGCCGGGCACATCGTCGTCAGCCAGGCGCCGGCGTTCATCGGCGTCGCGCCGCCCAGCGGCCCGCTCGTCGCCCAGGTCGTCGCGCTCGCCGGCGCGCTCGGTCAAACCAGCCTGCCGACGCTCGGCCTGGGCCTATTCGTGCTGGCGTTGATGCTTGCGGGCGAGCGCCTGAGCCCGCGCTTTCCCGGCGCGCTGATCGGGCTCGCGCTCGCCGCAATTGCGGTCGTCGTTTTCGGGCTCGAAGGGCGCGGCGTCGCAACGCTCGGGACGATTGAGGGGACGAATCTGCGGCTCGGGTGGCCGCAGGTCGCGCTCGCCGATCTGCCGCAGGTTGCGCCGCTCGCCATCATCGTCGCGCTCGTCGTCATGGTGCAGACCGCGGCGACGACGCGCAGCTTCGTTTCCGATCCGGCGGTCGGCCCCGACGTCGGCCGAGACTTCATCGGACTCGGCGCCGCCAACTTGCTCGCCGGCTTTCTCGGCGCCTTTCCGCTCAACGCCAGCCCGCCGCGCACCGCCATCGTCGCCGCAACCGGCGGCGTTTCACAGCTCAGCGCGCTGGTCTGCGCCGGCCTCGCGCTGGCGCTGGCGGCGTTCGGCGGCGGCCTGCTCGCCCATGTCCCGCACGCGGCGCTCGCCGGCGTGCTGCTGTTCGTCGCCCAGCGCATCTTCCGGGTCGGGACGATGGCCGACGTGTGGCGACGCAGCCGCCCCGAGTTCGCTCTCGTCGTCGCCACCATGCTCGCGCTGCTCGTCCTGCCGATCCAGCAGGGCGTCGCCCTCGGCGTCATCCTGTCGCTGCTGCACGGCGTTTGGACCACGACGCGCGCGCGTCTGGTCGAGTTCGAGCGTATTCCGGGCACTTCGATCTGGTGGCCGACGAGCGCGCTGCAGCGTGGCGAGCGGGCGCCGGGCGTGCGCGTCGTCGGGCTGCAGGCGCCGCTCTCGTTCCTCAACGCCTACGCCATTCAGCAGGAGATTCGCGCGTACCACCAGGCGGAAACCCGGCTGCTGGTGATCGAGGCCAACGCTGTGGTCGAGATCGACTACACCGGCGCGACGATCCTCGCCGCGATGGTGAAGCGGTTGCGCGCCGAGGGCGTCGACGTCGCCTTCGCGCGGCTCGAATCGGTGCGCGCGCAACAGAGCTTCGTGCGCCAGGGCCTCGAGGACTTGATCGGGCGCGACCACCTCTTTCATAGCGTCGAAGAAGCGATCCAGGCGTTGCAGAGTGGCGCGCGCGGCTGAGGGCGCGTCATCGTCCGGTCACCGCGGGCGGGAATGGTCGGGGCGGTCGACAAAGGAGCTGTGGAATGAGCAAAGGACGGGCGATCGCCGCCCTGGCCGCGCTGTTGGCGGCTGGCGCGCCGGCGGCGGGAGACGAATCGGCCAAGCCGGGGCTGGATCGCATTGGCCATATCATCGTTCTTTATCTCGAGAACCGCAGTTTCGACCAGCTTTACGGCCAGTTTCCCGGCGCCGACGGCCTTGCCCAGGCCGGCGGGGCGTCGCCCCAGGTCGATCGCGACGGCAAGCCTTACGATAAGTTGCCGCCGGCGCTCGACACCAACCGCAAGGGCGCGCCGGCCGACCCGCGCTTTCCCGCCGCGGCCGACAACGGGCCGATCCACGCCGATTCGCTGGCCAAGCTCAGCGAAACGACTGGCGATCTGGTGCACCGCTTCTATCAGGAGCAGTTGCAGATCGACGGCGGCAAGATGGACAAGTTTGTCGCCTGGTCGGACGCCGGCTCGCTGGTGATGAGCGTCTACGACGGCTCGAAGATGCCGCTGTGGCGCTACGCCAAGGACTACGCGCTGATGGACCATTTCCATCACGCGGCGTTCGGCGGCTCGTTCCTCAACCACCTGTTCCTGATCTGCGCCTGCGCGCCGCGCTATCCCGACGCTCCCGCTCCGCTCGTCGCCGAGTTCGACGATCACGGCGGGCTGATCAAGGACGGCGCGGTGACGCCGGACGGCTACGCCGTCAACACGCTCTTTCCCTTCAACGGCCCCTTTCCGGCCGGCGCGCCGGCGGCGATGCGCCTGCCCCTGCAAACGGCGCCGACCATCGGCGACCGGCTCGACGCCAAGGGGATCGACTGGGCGTGGTACTCGGGCGGCTGGGACGCTGCAGCGGCGGGGCGCCCCGGCCCGCAGTTCCAGTTCCATCACCAGGCGTTCGCCTTCTTCGCCGACACCGCGCTCGGCACGCCGGGCGCCAAGGCGCATCTGAAGGACGAGTCCGATTTCATCGCCGGGATCGAGAAGGGCGACCTGCCGCCAGTCGTCTTCTTCAAGCCGAGCGGCGAGGACAACGAGCACCCCGGCTATTCGACGGTGCTGGCCGGCGAATACCACACCGCACTGCTGATCGACCTCATCCAGCGCAGCCCGTTGTGGAAGGACAGCGTCGTGATCGTCACTTACGACGAGAACGGCGGTCTGTGGGACCACGTCGCGCCGCCGGCGATCGACCGCTGGGGCCCGGGAACGCGAGTGCCGACGTTGCTGATCTCGCCTTTCGCCAAGCGTGGCCTGGTCGATCACACGGTGATGGATACGACCGCGATTTTGAAGCTGATCGAAACCCGTTATGGTCTGGCGCCGCTCGCCTCCCGCGACGCGGCGAGCCCCGACATGACCGAGGCGCTCGACCTGCAGCAATAGGGTTATCGCGTGAGCGAAGTTCCGATCGGCGTCGTCACCGTGTCCGACCGCGCCGCTGCGGGGGTTTACGAAGACAAGGGCGGCCCGGGAATCGAGGCGGCGCTGGCGGCGATCCTGGCGACGCCATGGCGGTCCTGCCGGCGGCTGGTTCCCGACGAGCGCGACAAAATCGCGGCCGCATTGCGCGAACTCGCCGACGTCGAACGCTGCTCGCTGATCCTGGTCACCGGCGGCACCGGCCCGAGTCCTCGCGATGTGACGCCGGAGGCGACCGCCGATGTCTGCGACCGAATCATGCCCGGTTTCGGCGAGTTGATGCGCGCGCGCAGCCTGCTCGAGGTGCCGACGGCGATCCTATCGCGCCAGATCGCCGGGCTGCGCGGTCGCAGCCTGATCGTAAACCTGCCCGGCCGACCGGCGGCGATTCGCGTTTGCCTCGATGCAATCTTTCCCTCTATCCCCTATTGCCTGGACCTCGCCGGCGGCGACCGGCTGGAAACAATTCCCGAGGTGTGTCAAGCTTTTAGGCCAAAAGGATAGAAGCCGGATGCGCCAATTGATACGGATCAGATTAGGCCCGGCTTGGCGCCCTACTTTAGTGGTGTTGACAACTGAAGGGCTCAAGCATGCCGACCGCGGATCCGATCGTCTCCGCCATCGCCGAGAAGTATCGGAACAATCCGACTTACCTCCTGCAAATCCTGCGAGAGGCGCAAGAGGCGCTGGATTGGATTTCGCCGGAAACGGTTGAGACCGTCGCGTCTCAATTGAAGATTCCGCGCACGCGGGTGCAGAGCGTGCTGCAATTCTATTCGTTTTTGTACGACAAGCCGCGCGGCCGTTACCGCCTGCTGTTGGCTGACAATATTACCGATCGCATGGCGGGCAATATCGCCCTGTTCGAGCATATGCTCAGCCGGCTGAAACTCAAGCGCGGCCAAGTGTCGTCCGACGGTCTGGTGAGCGTCGATCTGACCTCCGACACCGGCATGTGCGACCAAGGCCCGGCCATGCTGGCCAACAATCGCGCCATTCCTCGCCTGACGATGCGCCGGATCGACGAGATCTGCGATCTGGTGAAGGCGCGGGCGCCGCTCGACGAATGGCCGGCCGAGCTGTTTCGGGTCGAGGACAATATCCGCCGGCGTGAGACTCTGCTGACGCCGATCGCCCCCGGCGTCGCGCTCGACGCCGCGATCGCTCGCGGGCGGCAAGGGATGCTCGACGAGATGAAGCGCTCCTACCTGCGCGGGCGGGGCGGCGCCGGGTTCCCGGTCGGGACGAAATGGGACGGCGCCCGCAACGCGCCTGGCGCCGAGCGCTACATCGTCTGCAACGCCGACGAAGGCGAGCCTGGCACTTTCAAGGACCGGGTGCTGCTGAACTCGTTCTCGGTTCGGGTGCTCGAGGGCATGGCGATCGCCGGCTACGTCTCCGGCGCGACCAAGGGCTTCATCTATCTGCGCGGCGAGTACAAGCACTTGCAGGCCAAGCTGCAGCGCGAAATCGACGAGATGCGCGCCGGCGGGAGGCTCGGCGCCTCGATCCGCGGCGCGGCGGGCTTCGATTTCGACATCGAAATCCATATGGGGGCAGGCGGCTACATCTGCGGCGAAGGCACGGCGATGGTCGAATCGCTTGAGGGCAAGCCGGGCCGGCCGCGCGTGCGGCCGCCGTCGATGGTGCAGGTCGGCTACCTCGGCAAACCGACGGTGGTCGACAACGTCGAATCGCTCGCCCACGCGACCGAGATCGCCGTCGAAGGCGGCTCGCGCTTCGCCAAGCGCGGCACCCGGACTTCGACCGGCACCAAGCTGATTTCCATCTCCGGCGACTGCGAGCGGCCGGGCGTCTACGAATACCAGTTCGGCGTCACCATCGGCCGGGTGCTGGAGGATTGCGGCGCGAAGGCGGTCAGCGCGGTGCAGATCGGCGGCGCGTCGGGCGTCTTGGTGACGCCGGACGAGTTCAGCCGCCGCATCGCCTTCGAGGACGTGCCGACCGCCGGCGCGTTCATGGTCTTCGGCGCCGACCGCGACATTTTCGAAGTCGCGCGCAACTTCGTCCATTTCTTCGCCCATGAGAGTTGCGGCTTCTGCACCCCCTGCCGGGTGGGGACGGCGGTCCAACGCAACATCATGGACAAGATCGCCGAGGGGCGCGGGTCGCGCTACGAGGTCAACGAACTGAAGCGCGTGGTCGAGTTCATGAAGCGCACCAGCCATTGCGGCCTCGGCGAAACGGCGGGCAACGCAGTGCGCGACGCGCTCAACAAGTTCAGGCCGGCGTTCGAGCGGCGGCTGCACGCGAAGGATTTCGAGCCGGCGATCGATCTCGAACGGGCGCTCGAGCCCGCGCGGCTGGTCACCGGGCGCGACGACGCCGAAGCGCACATGGAGACGGAAGGTTCCAGAAATGGCTGAGACGACATTCACCATCGACGAACAACCGATTCCGTTCACGCCCGGCCAGACGATCCTCGAGGCCGCGAAGGCGGCCGGCATCTACATTCCCCACCTCTGCTACCACCCGGAGTTCAAGGCGCACGGCGGCTGCAAGATGTGCACTGTACTCGTCAACGGGCGCACGCAGACCGCATGCACCCATAAGGCGCAGGCGGGACAGGAAGTCGACGTCGACACCCCCGAGCTCAACGCGATGCGGCGCACGCTGGTGCAGATGCTGTTCATCGAGGGCAATCACTTTTGCCCCGGCTGCGAGAAGAGCGGCGCCTGCCAGCTTCAGGCGCTGGGTTACGAATACGAAATGATGTCGCCGCATTTCGTCGAGCTCTTCCCAGAGCGCAACATCGACGCGTCGCACCCGGACGTGCTGATCGAGTTCAACCGCTGCGTCCTATGCGAGCTGTGCGTGCGCGCCAGCCGCGACGTCGACCACAAGGACGTGTTCGCGATCGCCGGGCGCGGGCAGAACGCCAAGCTGATCATCAATTCGCCGACCGGCAAGCTCGGAGACAGCGCGCTCGCGGTCACCGACCGCGCCGTCCAGGTTTGTCCGGTGGGCGCGATCATCGTCAAGCGCGTCGGCTTTTCCGCCGCCCCGATCGGCGAGCGGCTCTACGACAACAACCCGATCAGCGCCGAAGTCGAATCTTGTGAAATTCCGGAAGCCCGATGAGCACCTCAGGACAGGATAAAGTCAAAGTTCGACTGGCGACGACGTCGCTCGCGGGCTGTTTCGGCTGCCACATGTCGTTCCTCGATATCGACGAGCGGCTGTTCGAGCTTGCCGAGCTCGCCGAGTTCGACCGCTCGCCGCTGACCGACATCAAGCATTGCGGTCCTTGCGACATTGCGCTGATCGAGGGTGGGGTGTGCAACACCGACAACGTTCACGTGGTGCGCGAATTGCGCGCCAACGCCAAGATCCTGGTCGCCGTCGGCGCTTGCGCGATCAACGGCGGCCTGCCGGCGCTGCGCAACAAGCTCGACGTCAACGACATCCTGACGCAGGTCTATCGCAATCCGACGACTGGCGAGTCGTGCGTGCCGGATTCGCCGGAATTGCCGCTGCCGCTCGACATGGTCTATCCGGTCAACGAGATCGTGCGCGTCGACTACTTCCTGCCGGGCTGCCCGCCGTCGGGCGACGCGATCTGGAAGTTCCTCACCGACCTCATCCTCGGGCGCATGCCGCGCCTGGACTACAGTCTCCTGAATTACGACTAAGGGCCCCGAAATGCTGAATCTCGAAACCGCGCAATCGCCGCACACGCTGCGCCGGGTCGCGATCGAACCGGTGTCCCGCGTCGAGGGGCACGGCAAGGTGACGATCCTGCTCGACGAGGAGAACCGAGTCCATCAGGTCCGCCTCCACATCGTCGAGTTCCGCGGCTTCGAAGTCTTCATCGAAGGGCGGCCGTTCTGGGAAGTGCCGGTCACCGTGCAGCGCCTGTGCGGCATCTGCCCGGTCAGCCATCACATCGCCGCCGGCAAGGCGATGGACATCGTCGCCGGCTACGGCCCGCTGACCCCGACCGCCGAGAAGCTGCGCCGCCTGTTGCATTACGGTCAGATCGTGCAGTCGCACGCGCTGCACTTCTTCCACCTCGCTTCGCCCGATCTGCTGTTCGGCTTCGACAGCGAGGTCAGCAAGCGCAATGTCATCGGCGTCGCGGCCGCCTTCCCCGATCTCGCCAGGCGCGGCGTGATGACGCGCAAGTGGGGCCAGGAGGTCATCCGCCACATCGTCGGCAAGCGCATCCACGGCACCGGCGTCATTCCCGGCGGCATGAACAAGCCGCTGCATGTCGACGAGCGCGACACGTTGCGCCGCGACGTCGACGAGATCGTCGGCTGGGCGCGCGAGTCGGTCGATCTGGTCGCTTCGCTGTACGAGACCAATCCCGACTTCTACAAGCGTTTCGGCGAGTCGCGCTCCAACATGATGGGCCTCGTCAACGCGGCCGGCGAGACCGACTTCTACCACGGCGGCTTGCGCGCCCAGGACGCCGACGGCGGGCCGATCTTCGACCACGTCGACTACACGACCTACCAGGACGTGTTCCAGGAAGAGACCAAGCCCTGGAGCTACATGAAGTTCCCGCACATCAAGGCGCTGGGGGCGGAGAACGGCTCGTATCGCGTCGGTCCGCTGGCGCGCGTCCAGGTCGCCGACCGCCTGTCGACGCCGCTCGCCGAAGACCAGCGGCGCAAGTTCGTCGCGCTCGGGCAGGGCAAGCCGCTGCACGGCGCGCTGATGTTCCACTGGGCGCGGATGATCGAGCTGCTCAACGCCGCCGAGATGGCGCGCGACCTGCTCAACGACGCCGAGATCATCGGTACGGACCTGATGGCGGACAAGGGACCGCGGCGCGGCGAAGGCGTCGGCGTGATCGAGGCGCCGCGCGGCACCTTGTTCCACCACTACAAGGTCGGCGACGACGACCTCGTCACCTATTGCAACCTCATCGTCTCGACGACCAACAACAACCAGGCGATGAACGAGGCGATCCGCGCCGTCGCGGCGCGCTTCCTCACCGGCCGCGAGGTGACCGAGGGGCTGCTCAACCACATCGAGGTGGCGATCCGCGCCTACGACCCGTGCCTCAGCTGCGCGACTCATGCGCTCGGCCAGATGCCGCTCGAAGTCGACATCCTCGACGCCGACGGCGCGCTGGTGAGCCGCGGCCGTAAGGGCGACTGATGCGGCTCGTCGTCCTCGGCTGGGGCAACGACGCGCGCGGCGACGACGCGCTCGGCCCGGCGTTGCTCGATCGCATCGCCGCCGCCTGGCCCGACCTGCCGATGGTCGACGACTACCAGTTGCAGATCGAGCATGCGCTTGATCTGGTCGAGGCCGACTGCGCCTTGTTTCTCGACGCCGGCAAGGACACGCCCGCTCCGTTCGCGTTCTCCCGCCTCGCGCCGAAGCGCGACGCGACCCACTCGACCCATGCGCTGTCGCCCGAGGCGGTGCTCGACGTCTACGTCCAGGTGCGCGGCGAAGCGCCGCCGCCGGCCTTCGCGCTGTGCGTGCGCGGCGAGCGCTTCGAGCTCGGCGAAGGCCTGAGCCCCGACGGCGTCGAGCGTCTCGAACTCGCGTGGGATTTCGTCAAGACGCTGATGGCCGAACAATCGGTCGAGGCTTGGGACGGACTGGCGCGCCAATCGGCGCCGCTGGCGCGCATGCCGGCGTAAAGACGCTCTCACTGTAAGAGCGCGTTGCTTTTGGATTGCGCCACTCTCTGCCGTCACTGCGAGCAAGGCGAAGCAATCCAGACTAAGTGGCCGCCGCAATCTCGAAGTCTGGATCCCCCCGGACTTGATCCGGGGGTCGCGATGACGACCCGGATGTTTCGACTTGAATGCATCATGCGTCGGCGCCGCCCTCACTTCCACATCGCCCGCATGCGCGCGGCGAGGTCGACCTTCGGCCCTTCGGCGAATCGCGGCGCGGCTTCGGCGGCCGCGCGAGGCCAGGCGACGCGCTCGAAGTGCTTGAGCAGCGGGCTCGGAATGAAGCGGGTGCGCGCGGCGGAAACGTAGCGGTCGCCGTTCTTCGCCTGTCCGTGGACATAGAAGCGCTGCGGCACGATCAGCGTCAGCGCGTCGCGCGCCCGCGTCATCGCGACATAGAGCAGCCGCCGTTCTTCCTCGATCTCTTCCGACGATCCGGCGGCGAGGTCGGACGGGATGCAGCCATCGACGCAGTTTAGCACGAACACCGACTTCCATTCCTGCCCCTTGGCCGAATGGATGGTCGAGAGGATGAGATAGTCTTCGTCGCGTAGCGGCGGCCCCGCTTCGTCGCTCGACGCATCGGGCGGGTCGAGCGTCAGCTCGGCGAGGAAGCGCTCGCGCGAAGCGAAGGTCGCGGCGATGCGCTCGAGCGCGTCGAGGTCGGCGGCGCGCGGCGCGACGTCGTCGTAGGTTTCGGCGAGCGTGTCGCGCCGCCAGGCGATCGCTTCGCTCAAGTCGCTCGGCCAAGGCGCAGGCGCAGCGAGGCGCGCCATCAGCGCGGCGAATTCGGCGAAAGCTTCGCGCGCGCGCGCCGGCGCCGGCCAGGAAGCCAGGCTGGCGAAGCTCTCGTCGGCCGCCGCGGCGGCGACGATTTTCTCGGCGCTCGCCGGGCCGATCCCCGGCAGCAATTGCGCGACGCGGAAGCCGGCGACGCGGTCGCGCGGGTTGGAGGCGAAGCGCAGCAGCGCCAGCGCGTCCTTGATATGCGCGGAATCGAGGAACTTCAACCCGCCGAACTTGACGAACGGGATGTTGCGCCGCGTCAGCTCCAATTCCAGCGCCGCCGAATGATGCGAGGCGCGGAACAGCACCGCCTGCGACTTCAGGCTCGCGCCCGCTTCGCGGTTCTCCAGCACCCGCAGCGCGACGAAGCGCGCCTGATCGCCCTCTTCGCCGACGGCGACCAGCTCCGGCGGCGCGCCGCCGGCGCGCTCGCTCCACAGGTTCTTGGCGAAGCGCTCCGGCGCGAGCGCGATCACGGCGTTGGCGGCGGCGAGGATCGGCTGGGTCGAGCGATAGTTGCGCTCGAGCGTGACGACGCGCGCCGGCGGCGTGAAGGCGCGCGGAAACTCGAGGATGTTGCGCACCGTCGCGGCGCGGAAGGAATAGATCGACTGCGCGTCGTCGCCAACCACGGTGAGGCCGCGCCCCTCAGGCCTGAGCTTCAGCACGATCTCCGCCTGCAGGCGGTTGGTGTCCTGATATTCGTCGACCAGCAGATGGTCGAAGCGCGCCGCGACTTCGGCCGCGAGCATCGGCTCGGAGAGCATCTGGGCGAAATAGAGCAGCAGGTCGTCGTAATCGAGCACGCGCTGGCGCTGCTTGGTCTCGACGTAGGACGCGAACAGGCCGCGCAACGCCGCTTCGTGCGCCGCCGCCCAGGGAAAGTGGCGGCCGAGCGCCTCCTCGAGCGATACTTGCGCGTTGGCGACGCGCGAATAGATCGCCAGACACGTCGCCTTGGTCGGGAAGCGCTCCTCCTTCTGCGACAGGCCGGCCTCGTGGCGGCAGAGCGCCATCAGGTCGGCCGAATCCTCGCGGTCGTGGATGGTGAAGGCCGGGTCGAGGCCGATGCGCGGCGCGTATTCGCGCAACAGCCGCGCGCCGATCGAATGGAAGGTGCCGCTGTAGCTCGGCGTCGCCGCCGCCGCAGCCTCGGGGGCGAGGCGGCGGGCGAGGATGCGCTGGACGCGGCGGTTGAGCTCGGCCGCGGCGCGGCGCGAGAAGGTCGCCAGCATGATGCGCTTGGGGTCGACGCCGGCAAGCACGAGATGGGCGAGGCGATGGGCGAGCGTCGCCGTCTTGCCGACCCCGGCGCCGGCGATCACCAGCAGCGGCTCCTCGCCATGCTCGACCGCCAGCCGCTGCGCGTCGTTCAGCGCGTCGGCGGGGTCGGAACGAATCGCGGAAAGCGCCATGGCGCCAGGGGAACACGGTTCGGCGTTTGTTCGCAACGGCTTCATCGCGCAGGAGGGGCGGCGAGGACGAGGGGCGGCGAGCGAGGGCCGGTGACAAAGCGCCAGCGAAGCGAGGCGAAACGAAACGCAATGAAGCGAAACGCAAACGAAATCGGCGATTGCGTCTGCGAAGTCGTAAGGCGTTGATTTGTAAGGGTGGCGAAGTCGGCGAAATGCACGGTATGAAAGTTTTCCAATGGGTTAGGGGGCGTTTCGTTTCGCGGGCGACGAACGGGGCGGGTGAGGCGCGACGCGGCGGGCGATGGGGAGATGCTCGCCTGAGCATTATATTCGATTTTCCGATTTTCAGAAAGCCGTTAGTGCTCGCGTTAGTGCTCGCGCGGGAGGCGGGCGGGACTTGCCCTCATCCGTCGGCCTTCGGCCGACACCTTCTCCCGCAGGCGGAAGAAGGGGCGCGCGCCTCCGCTCCGCCAAGCGAGCAATGAACAAAGCTGCGCGCATTGGCGCGTGGGGCGCCGCTAGTTGCGCGTTCGCTTGTGCAGGGAGGTTCTGGCAGAACCGGATGCGGCGATAGTCATGTCCGAGGGGCGCCGAGTTCGGCGTTTGCCCGCGAGCGACGAAGGCGTTCAAAACGCCTTCGGCAGGCCGGCGTCCTTGAGGATGCCGATCGCGGTATGGCGAGACTTGATCTGAACGGGCACGACGATCCGCTTTCCGGCGGCGGTCGTCCAGACGTCGTGATCGCCCTTGCCGTGGCGCAGGAACGCGCTTCCCGCTTCGGTCAGCCTGGTTCGCACCACGTTGCCGAAGTCCTTCATGCGGCGATGCGCGCGCGCAGCGAAGCGTGGGCGATGATCTCCACCGGGATCTCGCCTGCCGCCTCTTCGCCCTCAAGCAGGTCGGCGACGGCGACGGCGACGTTGCGGCAAAACGCCTCGAACGTGTCGCCTTCGACGCGCAGACCTTCGACATCCGAAGACTGGACGTACCACACGCCCGCCTCGTCATCGTGGGCGGCTTTGACGACTGCAACACGCATGGCCGGCTCCTGTCATGGACCGGCCAACTGTACCACGCCGGTCCGTCCCTCAGAAACACGCCCGGCAGGCGTCGTTCGCTAGCGGGACAGGGGCCGGGATCGCGACTTGCCCTCATCCGGCGGGCAAAGCCGGCCCCGCAGGCGGGAGAAGGGGGGCAGGGTCCGCCGCTGGCCGGCGGGCGCAGGTTCGCGGCTCGCGCTTCCCCGATCACGCACGTGTGTGTCGGCGGCGGGTGGAACGACGGCGTCCGGTGCGTGACAGCGGCGGCATTCACGATAAGCTCGGCGCACTTCCGGCGAGGGTCGCGCGGAAGCGGCGCTCCCCGCGCCGCGGAGGCACCATGTTGCGTTTGCCGCTGGCGCTCGCGATGGTTGCGGCGCTCGCCGGAGCCGAGGCGCGCGCGCAAACGCCCGCGCCCGTCGATCACGCGAAGATCGAGACCTTCGTCGACGGCGCGGTGCGCGAAGCGATGCGCGCCGACAAGATCGCCGGCGTCAGCGTCGCGATCGTCGACCGCGCCGGCGTCGTCATGACCCGCGGCTACGGCGCCGCCGCATTCGAGCCCTACCGCAAGGTCGACGCCGACACCCTGTTTCGCGTCGGCTCGATTTCGAAGACGCCGGTCTGGATCGCGATCATGCAGCTCGTCGAGGGCGGCAAGCTCGGTCTCGACGATCCGATCAACGATCATCTGCCGCCCGAGTTGCGCATTCCCGACGAAGGCTTCCAGAAGCCGATTCGCGTTCGCGATCTGATGACCCATGCGGCGGGGTTCGAGGACTCGATCGAAGGCCTGTTCGTCCACGACCCGACGAAACTGCTGCCGCTCGACCGCAGCCTCGCCGTCCATCGCGTCCATCGGGTGCGCGAGCCGGGGACGCTCGCCGTCTATTCCAATTACGGCGCGGCGCTCGCCGGCGCGCTGGTCGCCAATGTCGCGGGAGAGGCGTGGCAGGACTATGCCGAACGGCGCATCCTGCGTCCGCTCGGCATGGCGACGGCGACCTATCGCGAGCCTTATCCTGACACGGTCGCGACGGCGCTCGGTCTTCCCGCGCCGATGTCGCCCGAGACGCTGGGCAAGACGACCAACGGCTTTTCGTGGTCGGCGGGCGCCTATCACACGCAGGCTTTCGAATATGTGTCGAACGACGCGCCGGCGGGGGCGATGTCGGCGAGCGCCGACGACATGGCCGCCTACATGCAGGCGCTGCTCGATCCCGAGACAATGGCGAAGGCGGGCGTGCTCAAGGCGGCGACGGCGCTCGCCCTGCGCGAACCGCTGTTCGCTAATACGCCCGAGCTCGGCGCCCGGCTGCACGGCTTCTTCGACCTCAGCGCCACGCGCGGTCGGCGCGGTTTCGGCCATGGCGGCGCGCTGGTCTTCCAGAAGTCGACGATGGAGATCTATCCCGACGAAGGCGTCGCGATCTTCATCTCCGTCAACACGCCGAACGGCGGGGCGCTGCTCGACAAGCTCCCCGGCCTGCTGCTCGATCTCTTCTATCCGAAGACGAATCCGCCGCCGCCGCCCGCCGAGGACGCGAAGACGGAAGGGGCGAAGGTCGCCGGCGTCTATCGCGCGTTGCGGGTTCCGAGCTTTCGCAGCGAGGCGGCGGCGATCCGCTATTTCAGTTCGTTCGCCGTGCGGGCGCTGCCGAGCGGAGCCATCGTGGTCGGCGGCGACCGGCGCTACAAGCCGCTCGGCGGCGGCGTCTTCGCCGCGATCGCCGATCGTGGGCGCATCGCGTTTCATGAACAGGATGGCCGCATGCGGCTGTTCGATTCGTCCGGCGTCTTTCCGTCCGACCGCATCGGCTTCTTCGAGACCGGCCGCTGGTTGCGTTGGATCACCGGCCTGGCGGCGGCGCTCGGCCTGTGGGCGATCGCAGCGGCGGCGGAGCGTCGCCTTCGCGGCGATCGGCGCGGACGGCGCGCGATCATCGTCCTCGACGCCTTGAGTCTGCTGTGGCTCGCCGCCGGAGCGACCTTTCTCGCGGGGGCCCATGCGTGGGCGAAGGTCGGCGCGTCCTACCTCTACGACTATCCCGGCTTCCTTTACCCGATCGCTTGCTGGGCGCTGCTCGTCGCCGCCGTCGCGACGCCGGTCGCGGCGGGCCTCGCTTTCGTCTGGCTGCGCCCGACGGCGTGGAGCCGCTGGCTGTGGTTCAGGAATCTCGCCACGCTCGCCGTTTATGCGGCGCTCATCGCCACGCTGTTCGAATGGCGGCTCCTCGGCTTCGCCAGCTGAGCCGCGCCCGCCGTCGGCGTCTGTCGCCGCCGCCGCCAGGATCGTCAAGACCGCCAAGGCGGCCGGCAGGAGCTTTCGCATGACCGGCCGTCCGGATAGGGTCGCCGCGCCGCGCGCCGCCGCGCCGAAGCGACACAAGCGAAGATGAGCGCTGTCCAGAAACTCGCCGAAGCCCTGTCGCGCCGATCGGCGATCCCCATCGGCGTGTGGGCGCTCGGCGGGGTGTCGCTGCTGATGGACGTCTCATCCGAGATGATCCATGCGCTGCTGCCGATCTACCTCGTCACGATCATGGGCGCGTCGATGGAGGCGGTCGGGATCATCGAAGGCGTCGCCGAGGCGACCGCGTCGATCGTCAAGGTGTTCTCCGGCGCGCTGTCGGACCGTCTCGGCCGGCGCAAGCTGCTGACCGGGCTCGGCTACGGCCTCGCCGCCTTCACCAAGCCGATCTTCCCGCTCGCCGGCTCGCTCGGCTGGGTCGCGGCGGCGCGCTTCCTCGACCGCGTCGGCAAGGGAATCCGCGGCGCGCCGCGCGACGCGCTGATCGCCGACATCGCGCCGCCCGCGTTGCGCGGCGCGAGCTTCGGCCTGCGCCAGACGCTCGACACGGTCGGCGCCTTCGTCGGGCCGCTGATCGCCATCGCGCTGATGGCGGCGACCGGCGGCGCCTTCCGCGTCGTGTTCTGGGTCGCGGTCGTTCCGGCCTTCCTCGCCGTCGCGTTGCTGGTCACGGTCGTCAAGGAGCCGGAGACGCGACGCGCGGCGGGCGACGCGCGGCCGACGTTCGACCGCGCCGCGCTCCGGAGGCTCGGCGGCGCCTATTGGCTGGTCGTCGCCGTCGCGGCCATGTTCGCGCTGGCGCGCTTCTCCGAGGCGTTCCTGGTGCTGAGGGTCCAGGGCCTCGGCCTGCCGCTGGCGCTGGCGCCGCTGACGCTGGTGACGATGAACGTCGTCTACGCGCTTGCCGCCTATCCGGCCGGCGCGCTCTCCGACCGGCTCGACCGGCTGACGGTCGCGGCGATCGGCTTCTATCTGCTGGTCGCCGCCGATCTCGTGCTCGCCTTCGCCGGCGGGCTCGCCGGCGCGGCGCTCGGTGTGGCGCTATGGGGCCTGCACCTCGGCCTGACCCAGGGCGTGCTCGCCGCGCTGGTCGCCGATTCCGCGCCCGCCGATCAGCGCGGCGCGGCCTTCGGCGTCTTCAACTTCGTCAGCGGCGTGGCCGCGCTTGTCGCCAGCCTCGCCGCCGGCGCGTTGTGGGATGCGCTCGGGCCCGCCGCGACCTTCCTCGCCGGCGCGCTGGTCTGCGCATTGGCGCTCGTCGCGCTGTCGCTCGCCGCGCGTGTCGCGCCCATCCTGCGCGCGCCGCCGAGCGGGGCGGGACGGAAGTAGGGGCGGCGCCGAGAGAGCGTAGGCGCGTCTATTTCGCCGGCGTTCCGCCGCCCGCGGCAGGCGACGGCCCTTCCTTCGGCTTGTCGGCTTTGGGCGCGATCTTCGGCCCGCCGCCGATGTTGATCGGACCCGGCTTCGGCTTTCCGCCGATCGGATGCGCCGCGCGCAAGGCGACGTTGTCGCGCATGGCCTTCGTCAGGCCGTCGAGGATGGTCTTGGGCGTTCTGGCCATCGCGTCGTCCCCCTCAATTCGCCGCGGCGGTGATGACTTCGATGAACTGGATCTGCTCGGCGGCGATATAAGCGCCGCGAACCGGCGCAAACGGCTGATAGTTGGCGCCGACGACCGAGCCGATCTCGTCGAGATAGAGGTCGCGCACCTCTTTGTCGGTCGAGGCCGCCGAGCCGATCTGCGCGTTGGTCCAGCGGCCGACGATCGGCTGCGCATCCTTCAGGTGAACGATCAGCACCGACCCGGGCGGCAGGTTGACGACGACGGATTCCCATGCGGTGGCGTAAGGCGACAGGAATTTGACGCCGAAAGCCCGCAACAATCTCCCGACGACGTCCCGGCGTTCGAACAAGCCGGCGGCGAGACCGGCGGCGGCGGGAATCGCCACCAAAGCGACGATCGATTCGGCGCCGGCGATGGGCTGGCGAAAGGCCTCGGGCGCGCCGAGGAAGGTCGCCGACGCCCAGATCGCCAAATACCAATAGAGAACCGAAACGATGATGAACGCGACGACGTCGTCCTTGCCCAGCGAAGGGAAAGCGCCTTTGAGCGCGAACGAGCGGAACAGAATGAAGAACGCGCCGGGCACGACCCAATCGAGGATGGCGATCGCGTCGAAACTCTTGAACAGGTCTTCCATCTCACCCTCTTGCGCGGAGCGGCCGCCGCGCGCCGACGGCGCCGAAAAGTTCCGTGAACGAACGGAAGATGGCCGGCGTCTTTGGCGTCGCCGGGCCCGGTCGCTTCGTCGACCGGAGCGCTTTCGCTTGTGAGCCTGTCCAGAACCACAAACGCTACGCGAATTCCAGACGGCGCACAATCGGAGCGAGCCGCCGGCAAAGTCCCCCTCTTCTTGCCCTTAGGGAAAGTGGGCGCAGCTCATCGCATGTTGCCGGTGTGCCCGAGCGAGTAGCGCCCCGGTTGCGGCCAGACGGTGAGGCCGTGCGGCATGCCGCCGACCGGGATCGTCTTCACCGAGCCGTCGTCGGTGTTGAAGGCGTAGACGACGCCGTCGTAGCGGCCCGACAGCCACAGATATTTGCCGTCGGCCGAGACGTTGCCCATGTCGGGGCTGCCGCCGCCGGGGATCGTCCAGTTGGCGACGATCTTGCGCGTGGCGAAATCCATCACCGAGACGCTGCCGTCGGCGTGGCGCTCGCCGCCGAGATTGTGGGTGCCGCGGTTGGAGATGAACAGCCGCTTGCCGTCACGGCTGGGATAGAGCCCGTGCGCGCCGACGCCGGTCGGGATGAAGCCGGTCTCCTTGAAGGCGTCGCCGTCGATGACGATCAGCCCGTCCTTGAGCATGTCGGCGACGAAGAACGCCGAGCCGTCGGGCGCGATGCGGATGTCCTGCGGGATGTGACCGGGCGAGAGCTGCAGCATGCCGGCGAGGGTGTGGTGGACGAGGTCGATCTTGGCCAGCGTGTCGTCGTATTCGCAGGTGAAGATCGCGTAGGCGCCGTCGAGCGAGAAGTCGGCGTGGTTGATTCCGGCGCAGCGCGGCGCGGCGATGTAGCCTTGCAGCGCCATCGTGTGCGGGTCGCGGAACTCGAGCCGCCGCTTGGCCTCGGCGACGACGATCGCCGAACGCCCGTCGGGAGTGAAATACATGTTGTAGGCGTCGGGCAGGTCGATCGTCCGGGTGACCTTGCCGGTCTTGGGGTCGATCGCCGCCACCGAGGCGTGGCCGCCGCGATAGCTGATGTCGCCCGACACCCACAGCGTCTGCAGGTCCCACGACGGCACGATGTGCTGGGGGCTGGGGATGGCGAAATAGCTGTCGACCACCTGGAAGGTCTCGGGATCGATGACGTCGACCTTGCCGGTGATGAGGTTGGGCGCGTAGACGCGGTTCAGCGCGCCGGCGGTCGCCGGGCTGATGTCGCTCGTCGCGATCGAGGCGTAGACGTTCTTCGGGTCGACGAGCGGCGGCATGTTCATGTTGGCGGGCGGCAGCTTGAACGTCGCCGCCGCCGGCCCGAGCTCATAGGCGGCGCGCTGGATGAAGTCCTCGGGCGTTCGGCCGTCCTCGACATGGGCGCGGCACAGAGCGGCGCAGAATTCGCCGTCGACGCACAGGCTGGGGATGGTCAGCGATTGCGCGCCGTCGATCAGCGAGTCCGAACCGATGCAGACGGCGAGGGTCGCGGCAGCGACGCCGGCCAGGAATCGCAAATTCATTGTCCCCGCTCTGGTCACCTCGAGCCCGCGGTCCGCAGCCGCGCCGACGACGATTCTGGCGCATGGCGAATGAAGCGGGGATGAACGGCGGGTCGGGCGCCAACCCGGGCAAATTCGCCGGCCTCGGCGCCGACGCCCGACGGCGCCTCGTCTCCCGACATTCGCGCTGGACGGGCCGGGCGGCGTCGATCAAGCTGCCCCGCCTGGATTTTGGTCCAGGTCGCGGCGGGGAGGAAACACAGTGCCCAGTCAGCTTGCTTGGAGCGCCGGATTTGTGGGCGCTCTTCTCGCCTTCGGCGCCGGCGGCGGCGCGACGGCGGCGACGGTGATGGCCTTCGACGAGGCGGCCAACGGCGCCGCTGCGCAACCCCGGACGATGATTCTGGACGCGAATCGGCTGCGAATGTCCACGGCGGCGATAGACTTCGTCTTTCGTGGCGATCTGAACAAGGTGTGGGTGCTGCGCTCGAAAAACCACACCTACTTCGAACTGACGCCCGGGGGCCTTGGCCAGATGGGCGCCCGAATGGATCAGGCGATGGCGCAGATGAAGGAGAAGTTGGCCGCTGTGCCCGAGGCGCAGCGCAAGCAAGTCGAGGCCATGATGGCCTCGCATCTGGGGCTGGGCGCGGCGACGGCGCCGCCGCAAGTCGCTTACGAGAAAGCCGGCGATTCGCGCACCGTGGGAGACTGGAGCTGCGCGCCCTATCAAGTCGTCGTGGGCGGAAAGGCTTCGTCGGAAGTTTGCATCGCCAAATTGTCGGACTTGGGCTTGAGTCGCGACGATCTGACCGTTTTCGCCAGCTTCGGCGCCTTCATGGCGAAGATGACCGCGGCAATGGGCGTCTTGCGTTCGCCGATGTCGTCGATCGACTACGACTCGATGACGAAGGCGATCGGCTTCGACGGATTTCCGGTGCAGACGACGGCCAAGCTTGGCGACGGCGGCCGCCAGATCGTCGTCACCCTCAAGTCGATCCAGCGTCAAGACGCGCCTGCGGATGCTTTCGACATTCCCGCTGGCTATACGAAGATCGATTTCGCCAGCATGGGACGGCTCTTGGCGCCGGAGTGACCCTGATCCGTCTCGCGCGCGGTGAAATCCCGCCGCCGCCCCCGGGCGCCGCAAGTTTGCGCACGTGCAGTTTGCGACGGCTCAAGGCCGGCCATCGGAAGCGGCCGATAATGACAATCGGGAAGGTTCTTTGACAGAGGAAGGCGCGATGAACGGCATCATCCTTTTCGTCACTCCGGCGGTCGCGGCGCTCGGCGCCCTCGCTACACTGCGCCTGTTCGTCCAGGCGCGGAACGCTGCGAAAACGAATCCGGCCCGCGTGCGGGTTCCGGCTCGCCGCCCGCATTGGCGCTGACCCGGCCGCGTCGCCGCCGCCGTGGCGCTCCGCAAGCCCGCTCTTTGGCCGCCCGGCGATTGAGTCGCGCACAAGCGAAACGAGGAACGCGGGACGGCGGTCGGCGAAATACGATAGGGTGACGCATCAGACCGCTCTGACCGGGGGGCAAGGCGCGATGAACGACGTCATCCTGCATGCCCATCCGACGTTCGGGGTGTTGGGCATTCTGGCTTCGGTATGGGTGTTCGTCGAAGCGTTGAACGCGTCTGAAGCGAATCGGTCGCGCGTGCGGGTCGCCGCCTTCGTCGTTACGGCCTGCATGCTGATCGCCTGGGCGCTGGGCGGTTACGGCTACACCGTCCTCTACGCGCCGGAGAAGGCGATCATTCTCGCCGGGCCGTGGCCCTGGGCGCACAACTTCGTCATGGAGACGAAGGCGCGGCTGTTCTTTATCCCGCTGATTCTCGCCCTCTATCTGCCGATCGCCGCCACAGCCAATATCGCCCGCAGCCGCGGCGCGCGGATCGTGGTGATGGCGGCGGCCGCCCTCATCGTCCTCAACGGCCTGGCGATCGAAGGCGCAGGCGCGGTCGTCGATTATGCGGTCAGCGCCGGATTCGTCCACAACGGGATCACAGGAGCCCAATGATGAGCGCCGTTCCCCCTGTCGACGCCGGCGCCGAGACGAACGACGCCCTCAAAGGCCCCCCCGCCGGTTTCGGCCTCGCCGCCGTGATCGCGATCCTGTTCAACACCGCGCTCGCCTGGGCGGAGAACGTCGACGAGCCGCTGAACGCCTATATGGCGTCGCTTTCCGGCGATCCCTGGCGCACGCACGGGTTCGCCGCCGTCGCCGTTTTTATCGTCCTCGGCTATTTCTTCACCTCGCGCGGATTCCGCATCGACGGCTCGCGCCTTGCGGCTCTGCTGGTGGCGGCTTCGATCGTCGCCGGCGGCGGCCTCGCGCTGTGGCTCGTGCTGATCTGACCGTGGGACGGCCGGCGTTCACCGCCCCTGATAGGCGACGCGCCAGATTGCGCCGCCGGCGTCGTCGGTGACCAGCAACGCGCCGTCATGCGCGACGGCGACGTCGACCGGCCGCCCCCATACGCTGGCGTCGTCGGCGACGAAGCCGACGAGGAAATCTTCGTATTCGCCGGTCGGCGCGCCGTCCTCGAACGGCAGCCGAACGACCTTGTAGCCGGTGCGCTTGGCGCGGTTCCACGAGCCGTGCAGCGCGACGAAGGCGTCGCCGCGATAGGCGGCGGGGAACTGCGCGCCTTCATAGAACGTGATTCCGAGCGGCGCGGAATGGGCCTGGATCAGCACGTCGGGCGTGGTCACGGATTTGGCGAGGTCGCCGCGGAGTCCCGCCAAGCGCGGGTCCTCGTGGTCGCCGATGTAGAACCATGGCCAACCGTAGAAGGCGCCCGGCTTGACGCTGGTCACGTAGTCGGGCGGCAGGTCGTCGCCAAGCGCGTCGCGCTCGTTGACCGCGCACCACAGCGCCCCCGACTGCGGCTGCACCGTCAGGCCGGAGCAGTTGCGCAAGCCGGTCGCAAACACCCGCATGCCGCCGCCGTCGGGGTCGAAGGCGAGCACGTCGGCGCGGTTCTCCTGCGCGCCCCAGGCCGCGCCGGGCGCGTGTTTCGCCACGAAGGCGGCCAGTCCTTCGGCCGGCGCCTCTGGCATTTCTTCGGCGATGTTGGAGGCCGAGCCGACCGAGACGAACATCGTCTTGCCGTCGGCCGAGAAGGCGAGGTCGCGCGTCCAGTGGCCGCGCCCCGCCGGCAGCGATGGGACGACGACCTCGGCTGGCCCCGCCGCCTGGGTATCGCCGTTGCGGTAGGGGAAGCGCACGACCCGGTCGGTCTCGGCGACATAGACGTAGCGCGGGTCGGGACCGGGCGGGTAGAAGGCGATTCCGAACGGGCGATGGAGCCCGGCGGCGAAGGTCGCGGCGCTCGCCGCTTTCGCCGCGCCGTCGGCGGCGCTGAGCGCCGCGACGCGGCCGGCGGCGCTCTCGGCGACGAAGACGTCGCCGTTCGGCGCGACGCGGACGACGCGCGGCTGATTGAGGCCGGAGGCGAATAGGCTGACGACGAAGCCTTCGGGCGCTTTCGGCAGCGCGCTCTCGGGACGCGCGACGACCCGCGACGGATTGGCGACCGAGCGCGACGCCCCCGGCGCCGGCAGGTCGGCCGCCGTCAGCTTGCGGCGCACGCCCGGCGCGTCGCTGCGCCAATCCCCGTAGGCGGCTGCGCCGATGCGCGTCGCGCTGTCGTCGGCGAGCGCCAGCAGCGACGAGCCGGCGATCAGAATGCTGGCGAGGAGGAGAGGAAGGCGCATGCCGACGGCTCCCTGGCGGCGCGGCGCGAGGCCCCGCACGACGCAACCGAGGATGCGCGCGGACGGCCCGCCACTTCAACCACAGATCCGTGGGGATCGCGAGGATGTGACCGCGGCGTCCCTCGCGAAGTCGTGACGGTGACGCGCTTCGACGCCGGCGGCGCGTTCAGCCAGTCTTGGTCTGCCCCAGTCGCACCACGCGCCTCGCCGTCCCCGGGCCCGCCATCACCACCACCATCAGGAAGACGCCGCGCACGACCGACTGCCAATAGGCGCTGAGGCTGATCCAGCCCATGCCGTTCTCGAAATTGAGCACGTTGAAGATCAAGCCGAGCAAGAGCACGCCGGCCAAAGTCGTCGCCACCGAGCCGACGCCGCCGGTCAACAAGGTTCCGCCGACGACGACGGCGGCGATCGAGAACAATTCCCAACCGACGCCCTCGGCCGGCTGGCCGGCGCCGAACTGGGCGGCGAGGATGACGCCGGCAAGACTGGCGAAGACGCTCGACTGCACGTAGGTGAGGAAAATGACCCGATCGACGGGCAGGCCCATCAGGCGCGCCGCTTCCTCGTTGCCGCCGACCGCCAGGATGTTGCGGCCGAAGCTGGTGTAGTTGAGGACGATCGAGCCGTAGACATAGGCGAGGAGGGCGATCCAGGCGGGGACGGGAAAGCCGAGGAAATCGCCTTGCCCGAGCCAGGTGAAATCAGTGTCGTAGGAGACCGAAACCGACTGGTTGTGCGCGAGCAGCAGCGCGGTTCCGCTCGCCGCGAGCTCGCCCGACAGCGTGGCGATGAACGGCAGGATCCGCATCCGCGTCACCATGAAGCCGTTGATCATGCCGACTGCGACGCCGGCGGCGAGGCCGCCGAGCAGTCCCGGCAGAACGCCCAGCGGCGACAGCATCGCCGAGACCACGCTCGCCAAGGCCGCCGTCGTTCCGACCGAAAGGTCGATGCCCGCGGTCATGATGACGAAGCACATGCCGAGGCCGGTCAGCGCGAACATCGAATTGTAGCGCAGGACGCTCAGCACGTTGAACGCGCCGAGGAAGTGATCGTAGCGCAGCGCGCCGAACAGAATGAGAAGGAACAGCGCAATCAGCACGCGCTGTTGGCCCGCCCACGCCGAAAGGCCCGAACGAATCGTCGGGGCCGCGTTCGCCGGAAGCGCGCTCACGACGGCATACTCCTTTGCTGGGACCACACCGCGCCGGCGATGATCGCGCCCTTCACCACCAGCGCGGCCGCGTCGGGCACGCCGTTGGCGAGCAGGGTGTAGCGCAGAAGCTGGATCAGCAGCGCGCCGAGCAGCGACCCGACCACCGTCGCCCGGCCGCCGGTGAAGGGCGTTCCGCCGACCGCGACCGCGGCGATGGCGTCGAGCTCCATCCCGAGGCCGACCAGATTGGCGTCGCTCGACGAATTGATCGACACCACCACCAGCCCGGCGACGCCGGCGCACAGACCGCTGATCGCATAGACCCAACGTTTGACCGGCGCGACCGGAACGCCGGCCAGCCGCGCCGCCTTCTCGTTGCCGCCGACGGCGAGGATCTGTCGGCCGAATAGCGTTCGGCGCAACATCCACGCGGCGGCGGCGACCATCGCCAGCATGACCAGGACTTGGCACGGCAGGCCGAAGACGCGGCCGAGGCCGATGAACTGAAACGACGGGTTCTTGAACGTCTGCAAATTGCCGTTGGTGATCACTTGTCCGATGCCGCGTCCGGCGATGAACAGCACCAAGGTCGCGACGATCGGTTGAACCCGAAAGCGGGTGATGAACCAGCCGTTGAACAGCCCGAGCAATCCCGCGACGCCGATCGGAACGACGAAAGCGAGAATGTTGCCGATGGCGAGATGGTCGCGCCCGAACGGGCTGAGAAAGATCAGCGGGGCGAGCGCGCCCGAGATCGCCATCAGCGAACCGACCGAGAGGTCGATGCCGCCGGTGGCGATGACCAGCGTCATGCCGACCGAGACGATGACGATCGTCGCCACCTGGGTCAGGTTGACGTTCAACGTCTGCCAGGTGGCGAAGTTGGGCGTCACGGCGAAATTGAACGCCAGCAGCACGACGATGGCCGAAAGCGCCGCGTAGCGTCGCAGAAAGTTCCCGACGTTCAGCGACGTCCTCGGCCGCCCGATAGCTTGCGCGTCAGCCATGTTCCATTCCATCAGCGGAAAGCGCACTGGCGTCGTGCGCCATCGCCGCCATGATCGCCGACGCGCTCGATTTGGCGTGTGGCAGATCGGCGACGGTGCGGCCGTCGCTCAGGACGAAGACCCGGTCGGCGCCTTCGACGATCTCTTCGAGCTCCGATGAAATCATCAGCACCCCGAGACCCTGGTCGGCGAGTTCCTTGATCAGCGATTGAATTTCGACCTTGGCGCCGACGTCGATGCCGCGGGTGGGCTCGTCGAGGATCAGCAGCTTGGGGTCGGTGCAAAGCCAGCGCGCCAGCAGGACCTTCTGCTGGTTGCCGCCCGACAGCTCGCGCACTTTCTGCTCGATGTCGGCAGTCTTGATCGCCAGGCGGGCGATGAACCGGTCGACGATCGCCCGCTGGCGCGCCTCGTCGACGACGCCGAAGCGGGTGAGCCGCGGCAACAGCGCGAGCGTGATGTTCTCGCGCACCGACATGTCGGGAACGATGCCCTCGACCTTGCGATCCTCGGAGCAGAAGCCGACGCCGAGCGTGATCGCCTCGATGGGTTCCCTTGGCGAAGCGACCTTGCCCATCAGTCGAATCGCGCCGGCGTCGGGCGGATCGGCGCCGAAAATCGCGCGCGCCACTTCGGTCCGCCCTGATCCCAGCAGGCCCGCGAGCCCGACGATCTGTCCGGCGCGCACCTCGAGGCGCGCGTCGCTGACTTTTCTGCCGACGACGAGCCCTTCCGCGGCGAGCACTTCTGCGCCCGCCGCCGCCGAGGCGCCCTGGAAACCGGTGGCGCGCTCGCGCACCGCTTCGAGATCGCGCCCGAGCATCGCCGCGATGAGATGCAACTTGTCGACGTCGGCCATCCGGCTGGTCATCACGGTGCGGCCGTCGCGCATCACCGTCACCCGGTCGCAGATCTGATAGAGCTCGTCCAGTCGATGGGTGATGAAGATCACCGAGACGCCCTCGGCGCGCAATTGCCGGATGACGTCGAACAGAACCGCGACCTCGCGCTCGTCGAGCGACGATGTCGGCTCGTCCATGATCACCAGGCGCGCCTTGAACGACACCGCGCGCGCGATGGCGACCATCTGCTGGATCGCGGTGCTGAATTCCATCAGCGGGCGGCGCACGTCGATCTCGACGGCGAAGCGGCGCAACAAATCCGCGGCGTCGCGGTTCATGCGCCGCCAATCGAGCAGTCCGTAGCGGCGAAATTCGCGGCCGAGGAAAATATTCTCGGCGACCGAGCGGAAGGGGATGAGATTGATCTCTTGGTAGATCGTGCTGATGCCGCCGTGCTGCGCCGCCAGTGGCGAGGCGAACTCGACCGTCTCGCCGCCGAAGACGGTTTCGCCGGCGTCCTTTCCGTGAGCGCCGGTCAGCACCTTGATCAGCGTCGATTTGCCGGCGCCGTTTTGGCCAACCAGCCCCATCACCTCGGCCGGCTCGACCTCGAGCGTCGCGGCGGCGAGCGCGTGGGCGCCCATGAACCGCTTGTCGATATTGCGCATGGAGAGGAGGGGAGAGGACGACGGCATCAGGGCTTTCACCGATCGGCGGCGCACGGCCTCGCCGCGACCCCTCCCGCTCGCTTCGCGGCGGGTGGGAGGGGCTTTGGCGAGGTGGGGTCTATTTGGGCACAGTTAGAACGCGCTCGCCAGCATTTCCTTGGCGTTGCTCGCGTCGTAGAATCGATCCGGATTGATGATGACCGGCGGGATCTTATCGCCCGCGGCATAGCTATACATAATTTCGAAGGCCTTGGGCCCGAAGTGCGGGCTGCATTCGCAGATCGCGCCGATCTTGCCGTCGACGATCGCCTGGACGCCGTCCTTCTCGCCGTCGATCGAGACGATGAGAATGTCCTTGCCCGGAACCTTGCCGGCCGCTTCGACCGCCGCGATGGCGCCGAGCGCCATCTCGTCGTTGTGCGCGTAGATGATCGTCGCGTCCGAATGGGCCTGCAGGAGCGTTTCGGCGACCTGGCGTCCCTTGTCGCGAGCGAAATCCCCCGACTGGCTGGCGAGAATGACCATGTCGGGCGCCCCGGCCTTGATCGCGTCGTCGAAGCCCTTCTTGCGGTCATTGGCGGGCGAAGCGCCGATGGTGCCCTCGAGCTCGAGGATCTTGCCCTTGCCGCCGGTGGTCTTGATCAACCATTCGGCGACGCGCTGGCCCTCCTGGATGAAGTTCGAGCCGACGAACGCGAGATAGTCCTCGCCCGCCTTGGCGAGCGACGGGTCGACGCTGCGGTCGATCAGGAGAACCGGGATGCCCGCCTTCTTGGCGGCCATGACGGCCGGGATGAGCGGCTTCTCTTCGCGCGGGGCGAGGAAGATGAAGTCGACGCCCTGGGCGATCATGCTGTTGACGTCGGCGACCTGCTTGGCGGCCGAGCTGGCGGCGTCGGTATAGACCAACTGGCAGCCGCGCTTCTTGGCTTCGTCCTGCATGCTGGCGGTCTGCGCCAGGCGCCACGGATTGTTGCTTTCCGTCTGGGCGAAGCCGACTTTGTAAGTGTCCTTCTTCTTCAGCGGCGGCACAGCCGCAAAAGCGGGCCAGATCGCCAACGCCGCGGCGCTGCCGACCGTACCGACCAATAATGTGCGGCGATCTATGATCATTGTGTTTCCTCCTGACGCGACGCCGAATTTATCGGCGTCAAATACCGGTTTGCGACCGTTTCGAGTGGGGCGACATTGTTCTTTTCTCGAGGCGTCCCCATTGCGGCCCGAGGTTGCGGCGAAGGTTCCCACCGAAGATAATCAATGTCAATGGGCGACGCCCTCTCGGAGGTGCGACGTGTTCGCATTATAATTGGTTGTCAAAGGTTTGCGTTGCTAATAATATGCGCAACCGACATGGGAGGATGAGGCGGCGGATGCGCGCGCGGCGAAGCGACAAGCTCGGCGAAAGCAGAGCGCGATCCGAGCGGGGCGGTCGCGGGCGCCGCCCGACGATGGACGACGTCGCCAACGAGGCGGACGTGTCCCAGACAACCGTTTCCTTGGTCCTCAACCACGCCGACGGCGCGCGCCTTTCGTCGCTGACGCGCGAGCGCGTCATCAAGGCGGCGGCCAAGCTCGGCTACCAGCCCGGACGTCGCGGCGGCGCGCCGCCGTCACGCGCCGCGACCATCGGCTTCATCTGCGACGAAATTTCGACAGACCCCTGGACCTCGATCGGTTTCGACGGCGTGCGCGAAAAGGCGTGGGAGCGCGGGCTCACCGTCACGGTCGCGGTGACGCGCGGCGACGTCGACATGGAGGCGGCGGCGCTCGAGCAACTCGCGTCTCAGCCGCTGCTTGGCCTGATCTACGCCACCATCAACACCCGCCTCGTCCATCCGCCGGCGACGCTTCCGCGAACGCCGACCGTCCTGCTGAATTGCCACGTCGCCAACGCAGCGCTGCCGTCGGTCGTGCCTGGCGAACTCGCCGGCGGACACGTCGCCACCAATTTCCTGCTCCGCGCCGGCCACCGGCGCATCGGCTACATCAACGGCGAGCCGAGCATGGAAGCCTCGCGCCAGCGCCTGAAGGGTTATCGCCGGGCGCTCGCCACCGCCGACCTGCCGTTCGATCCGGAGCTGGTGCGCGACGGCAATTGGCAGCCGATATCCGGCTACGAAGGCGCCCAGGCGCTGATGCGCCTGCCCAAGCGACCGAGCGCGATCTTCTGCGCCAACGATTTGATGGCGGTCGGCTGCTACGAAGCGCTGCGCGAACTGGGCCTGAGAATCCCCGACGACGTCGCGGTGATGGGCTACGACGATCGCGAGATCGCTCGCCATCTTCACCCGCCGCTGACGACCGTTCTTCTTCCCCATTTCGAGATGGGGACGATCGCGGCCGAGCTGCTGTTCGACATGGCGGCGCGGCTCGCCGCGCGCCCCGATCAAATCAAGGTCGAATGCCCTATAGTCGAGCGCAAGTCGGTCTAACTGCGCCGAGTGAAAAAGGGAGGAAAGGCGATGACGGAAACGCTGAGCGCATTGGCGAAAGGCGCGTTGAACGATCTCGGCCGGGTCTTCGCCGCCTTGCCGGACGACGCCGCCGACGCGCTGGTCGAAGCGATCGTCGCCGCCAAGCGGATCGTGGTGTTCGGCTGCGGGCGCGAGGGCCTGCAGATGCGCGGCTTCGCGATGCGCCTGTTCCACATGGGACGCGACGTTTCGGTCTGGGGCGACATGACGACGCCGCCGGTCGGGCTGGGCGATCTGCTGCTCGTCTCGGCCGGACCCGGCTATCTCGCGAGCGCCGCGGTTCTGGTCGACATCGCCCACAAGGCGGGCGCGCGGACGGCGCTGGTCACCGCGCAACCCGGCGGCGAACTGGCCAAGCGCGTCGACGTCGTCACCGTGGTGCCGGCGCAAACGATGGCGAACGACCAGGGCGCGAACTTGTCGGTCCTGCCGATGGGATCGCTGTTCGAGACCGCGCAGATGATCTTTTTCGAGCTCGTGATCCTCAAGCTGCGGCCGCGGTTCCGCGAGACGTCCGAGACCATGCGCGCGCGGCACACCAATCTCGAGTGAGAGTAGTTCGAACACTGGAGTTCGATCACGCGTCATGGCCGGGCTTGACCCGGCCATCCAAGCGGCGCAGGCACGTCGTAACTTTCGACGCGCGGCCCGCGGTACGGCTTGGATGGCCGGGTCAAGCCCGGCCATGACGCCGAGAGGGCTACCTACCAAGAGTCTGATCGGTTTTCGCCGATGCTCGGCCAGCGTTTGTCCGACCACCTATCGCTCGCAATGACGGTCGCTCGCTAGTGCGCCTCGTCCCAGTTCTCCGCCGCGCGCGCTTCGACGGCGAGCGGGACGCCGAGCTTCACCGCGGGCTCGGGCGCTTCGATTATGATCGTCTTCGCCAGCGCGATCGTCGCTTCGACCTGATCGTCGGGCGCCTCGAACACAAGTTCGTCGTGCACCTGCATCAGCATCTTGGCGTCGAGCTTCGCACGCGCGAGCGCGCTGTCCATGCGCACCATCGCGCGGCGGATGATGTCGGCGGCGGCGCCTTGCAGCGGCGCGTTGATCGCCGCGCGCTCGTTGAACGCGCGCTCGGACGGGTTGGCGGCGTTGATGCGCGGGAAATGACACTTGCGGCCGAAGATCGTGCGCACAAAGCCGTCGGCGCGCGCCTGTTTCTTGGTCGCGTCCATGTAGTCGCGGATGCCGGGGAAGCGCTCGAAATACTTCTTGATGTAGGCGCCGGCCTCCTTGCGCGGGACGCCGAGCTGGTTGGCGAGGCCGAAAGCCGAAATGCCGTAGATGATGCCGAAGTTGATCGCCTTGGCGCGGCGGCGCACCTCGCTCGGCATGTCTTTCACCGGCACGCCGAACATTTCGGAGGCGGTCATCGCGTGGATGTCGAGCCCGTCGGCGAAAGCCTCCTTCAGCGCGCCGATGTCGGCGGGACGCGCTCGGTCGCCCCGTGCGCAGACGCATCTTATGCCATGTCGGAGGTCAGCGTCTTT
>NZ_JBEKVH010000004.1:0-85112 GCF_049514155.1 Roseiarcus sp.
TATTACCCGCTGCTCAAGAAAGGCGAGCGCTTTCCCGTCAGCGACGCGGAGCGCGCGCCGAAGCTCACGCCCCGTCCCGTCGACGACGCGGTCTTCCTGCAGGGCATGCTCGAGGCGATGAGCGCGATCGAGGCGGACGGCTACGCCAGGCTCGCTCGGCTGTCGGGATGCAAGCTGCGCAGCCTGCGCTCGGTCGGCGGCGGCGCGCGCAATCCGGCCTGGACGCGCCTGCGCGCCGCGCGCATCGCCGCGCCGTTCCTGCCGCCCTTGAGCGAACACGCCGCAGTCGGCGCCGCGCTGCTCGCCTCGAGGGCGTCGGCATGAGACTGCGCGATCTCATCTCTCAATTCGACGGTTTCGTCATCGACCAGTACGGCGTGCTGCATGACGGCGTCAGGCCCTATCCCGGCGCCATCGCGGCGCTCGAAGCCGCAAGCGCAGCCGGCAAGCGCGTGGCGCTGGTGACCAATTCCGGCAAGCCCGCCGCGGCGAACGAGGATAGGCTCGCCCGGCTCGGCGTCGGCCGCGAACTCTACGCCGCGCTCGTCTCGTCAGGGGAGGCCGCGCGTATTGGCATTGAAGACGGCGCGTTCGGACCCGCCTTCGCCGCGGGCGGCAAGGTGCATGTCGTCGGCCGGACCGGCGACGACTACGGGCTCGAGCGGTTTCCGCTGGTCGCGGTCGATCTCGCGGCCGCCAGTGCGCTGCTGATCATCGGCAGCGACGCGCCGCGCGTCTCGCTCGACGAATACGCCGACCGCCTGAAGCCGGCCGCCGCGCGACGGCTGCCGGCGCTGTGCGCCAATCCCGACCTGCTGATGCTGACCAAGTCTGGCCAGCAGCCCGCGCCCGGCGCCATTGCGCGGCTCTACGAGACCCTCGGCGGCGAGGTCGTCTATGTCGGCAAGCCGCATCCCCTCATCTACGCGATCGCCTCGCGAGCCTTCGCCGGCGTCGAACCGCGCCGCATCCTCGCCGTCGGCGACAGCCCGCTGCACGACGTGGAGGGCGCGGCGGGGGCGGGTTTCGCGACGGCTCTGGTCAAGACCGGCCTCGGCGCCGGTCGCGACGACGACGAGCTGCGGCGCGCGGCCCCGACAGCGCCCGACTTCGTGCTCGACGGGTTGTGAAGGGCTGAAGCCGCGCTAGGCGCTTGAAGGTCGGCGCAATTTTGCCTCGCCGGCCCGCGACGAAGCGCCGCGTGCTCGGTGGTCCGCGCCGCCAAGCGGTCGCCCTATGCGCCGCGCCGCGATGGTTAAGATCGCCGGACTCGCGTCGTTCGCCGCGAGCGCGCGTTGGCGACGACAGGGTTCAGCGCTGGCCGCCGCAGCCGCAAACGAGTCCGCGCGACCGGCGAAACGGCGAGGAATTGCGCGCGCGCCGGCGCTGTGGTCGGGCCCAGTTCGCGTCGAAGTCCACCCCTCGTCGGCGCGCATGACGACGTCTTTGGCGTGCGACGTGTCGTGTCGCGTCGCGACAATCGGTCGCGCCGTTCGCGTCTTCGAAGCGCGGCGATATGAAATCGTGCGGGGCGGAGATTGATCTCGCTCAAGGCGCATGAGGCGGATCAGGACATCTTGCAACATTGGGTTTTCGGCACGAGACCGAACGCCCGGGGGGGAGTCGGCGATGCAGAGCCTTCCTTCGCATTCGTTATCAGACGCGGCCAAGCACTTTATTGATAAAGTGGTCTTGCAAGAGAACGGTCGCGCCGGCGCTCTGCTGGCTATTCTGCAGAGAGTCCAGGACAGCCACGCTCGCAAGTTTCTGCCGCGCGAGACGCTCGAGTACATCTCGCTGAAGGCGAATGTGCCGCTTTCCAGACTGTTCTCCTTCGTCACATTTTATGCGCTGTTCAATCTCGAACCGCAGGGCCGCGACACAATTTCGGTCTGTCGCGGCACCGCCTGTCATACCCGTGGCTCGAGCCGCCTGCTCGAACAAGTGATGATGGACTTGGGGCTGCACGGCGCGGAAGACGGGGAGACAGAGAAGCTGGCGATGACGACCGCCGACGGCGAAACCACGCTGCGCACGGTCGCCTGCTTCGGCCAGTGCGCGCTCGCGCCGGTGGTCGAAGTCAATCACGCGATTTTCGGTCACATGAACGAGCGGTCCCTGCAGCGTGAATTGGAGGCGCTGGAGAAGCGAGAGACACGGCCATGACGCGAATTCGCGACCTGAGCACATTCAACGCCGTTCGCAGCGCCGGACTGGCCAAACTGCAGCCTTCGCGTCCGCGAATCGCCGTCGGCATGGGCACCTGCGGCACCGGCAACGGCTCGGAAGGCGTCTATGCGGCGCTCGCCGACTCGATCACCCAACGCGGTTTGGATGTGCACCTCGTCCGCACCGGCTGCTTCGGCTTCTGCGCCGAGGAACCGCTAGTCAATGTTTGGATCCCCGGGCAGCCGCTCGCCATCCTGCATCGCGTGCAGACCGATCACGTCAATGCGATTCTCGACGCGTTGGCGACGAAGACGGTGCCGGAGCGGCTCGCTCTGTGCAAGATCGAAGATTGGGATCACATCACCGCGCAGATGCACTTCGGCGCCGGCTATCCGAACATTCCGACGTGGAACGAGGTTCCGTTCTTCCGCGGACAAAAGAAGATCGTCCTGCGCAACTGTGGACTGATCAACCCGGACGATATCGAAGAATACATCGCCGTCGGCGGCTACCAGTCCCTGTACAAGGTGCTGATCGACGGCACGCCGGAGCTGGTCAACGAGCAGCTCAAGATTTCGCGGTTGCGCGGCCGCGGCGGCGCCGGCTTCTCCACCGGCTTGAAATGGGAGTTCATGCGCAAGGCGGCGGCGGAGCACAAATACCTGATCTGCAACGCCGACGAAGGCGACCCCGGCGCCTATATGAATCGCAACGAAATCGAGGGCGATCCGCACTCGCTGATCGAGGGCATGGCGATCGGCGGCTACATCACCGGCGCCAATCAAGGGATCATCTATGTTCGCGCCGAATATCCGCTGGCCGTCCATCGGCTGAAAGTGGCGCTTGCGCAAGCCAAGGACTACGGCGTCATCGGCGACGACATTCTGGGGCGCGGCTTCAAGTTCGACATCGACCTGGTCGAGGGCGCCGGCGCGTTCGTCTGCGGCGAAGAAACGGCGCTGATCAGCTCGCTCGAGGGGCGCTCCGGCCGACCGCGGCCGCGGCCGCCGTTCCCGGCCCAAAAAGGCCTGTGGGGCTATCCGACCAACGTCAACAACGTCGAAACCTGGTTCAACATCGCCCCCATCATCGCCAAGGGGCCGGCCTGGTTCACCGAAACCGGCAGCGTCGCGAGCGCCGGCACCAAAGTGTTTTCGCTGGTCGGCAAAGTGAAGAACACGGGCCTGGTCGAGATGCCGCTCGGCACGCCGCTGTCGAGCTTCGTCTACGACGCCGGCGCGGGCAGCATGCGCGGCCATCCGGTCAAGGCGGTGCAGACCGGCGGTCCGTCCGGCGGCTGCATCCCCCATGAATTGTTCGATACGCCCGTCGATTACGAATCGCTCGGCAAGCTCGGCTCGATCATGGGCTCGGGCGGCATGGTGGTGATGGACGACGACAACTGCATGGTCGACGTCGCGCGCTATTTCATCGAGTTCACCCGATCCGAGTCGTGCGGCAAATGCACGCCGTGCCGGGTCGGCCTCGACAAGGCGCTGCGCACCCTGACGCGGATCACCAAAGGCGAAGGCCGCGAGGAGGACCTCGCCGAGCTGAACGAACTCGGCCGGATGATCCGCGACACGTCGCTGTGCGCGCTCGGCCAATCCGCGCCGAATTCGGTCCTCACCACGCTGCGCCACTTCCACCACGAGTTCGAGGACCACATCCGGGCCAAGCGCTGCCGCGCCGGCGTCTGCCAAGATCTGGCGCTGTCGCCGTGCGAGAACAGCTGTCCGCTGCACATGAACATTCCCCGTTTCCTGCAGCTCTACAAGGAGGGCCGTCTCGAGGAAGCCTTCGAATCCGTGATCATGGACAATCCCCTGCCCGCTTCCACCGGGCGTGTTTGTCAGCATCCTTGCGACGATCGTTGCCGCCGCCAGACCCTCGACGAAGCGGTCAACATGCGCGAGGTCCATCGCGTGATCGCCGATTCGGTGCTGCTGTCGGATCGGTTCGACGAAATGGTCGGCCGCATCGTCGCCAAGCGCCGCTCGCCGACGGGGCGCAAGGTGGGCGTTGCGGGCGCCGGCCCGACGGGCCTCACCGCGGCCTTCTATCTCGCCCTGTTGGGGCACGACGTCACCATCTACGACTCGCACGCCGAAGCCGGCGGCATGTTGCGCTTCGCCTTGCCGGAATATCGGCTTCCCAAGGCGGTTCTCGACCGCGAAATCGAGATCATCCGCCGTCTCGGCGTCCACTTCGTCTTCAACACCCAGGTCGGCGTCGACATCTCGCTCAACGATCTCGACGCCGCGTTCGACGCGGTGTGTCTGTCGATCGGCACCTGGAAGGAAGGGTGGGTCTACCTGCCGGGCACCGAGCTGACGGGCGTCACGCCGGCGCTGCCGTTCCTCGAGGCCGAAGCGAGCGACAAGCCGGTGAAGCTCGGCGAACGCGTCGTCATTATCGGCGGCGGCAACGCCGCCATCGATTCGGCGCGCACGGTGGTGCGCAGAGGTTCGTCGGCGACGGTCGTCTATCGCCGCGAGCGCAAGGACATGCCGGCCATCCAGGACGAAGTCGACGCCGCCGAGCAAGAGGGCGTCCATTTCCGCTTCCTCGCAACGCCCCACCGCATCGTCGGCGAGCAGGGCGAGGTCAAGGCGATCGAAGTCGTCAAGACGCGCCTGGGCGAATTCGACTCGTCTGGACGCCGGCGGCCAATCGAGACCGACGAAGTGCATATCGTCCCCTGCACCAGCGTCATTCTGGCGGTCGGCGAAGGCGTGGACACCGACTTTTCCCGCGCCTCCGGTCTGAGGATCAAGGAAAGCGCGATGCTCGAGGTCGATCGCTACACGCTGGCGACGAGCCGCGAGAAGTTCTTCGCCGGCGGCGACTTGGTCAGCGGGGCGTCGAACCTCTCCAACGCGATGGGCTTCGGCAAGAAGGCGGCGAGGAACATCGATCACTATCTCACCGGCGAATCGCGCTTCGACGGCGTGATGCCCAGCTTCGAGTACGACCAGACGCCGCCGGCCGAACCCAGCGCTTGCCGCCGCCACCATGCGCACGAACTGCCGGCTGCGATCCGAGTCAAGACGTTCCAGGAGGCCGCGTCGGCCCTGTTGCCTGAAGAGGCCTACGAGGAGTCATGCCGCTGCTTGCGGTGCGATCTCCGCGAAACGGCCGACGCCGTCACACACCGGTAAGGAGGCTCGACCGTGTCCGAACAGGTCTCGGTGCGCATCGATGGTGAGCTCTGCACGGCCACCGAGGGTCAGACGATCTACGACGTGGCCAGCGCCAACGGGCGTTACATTCCCGCGCTCTGCCACATGGAGGGCCTGAGTTCGGCGGGGACTTGCCGATTGTGTCTGGTCGAAGTTTCAGGCATCGCCCGGTTGCTGCCCGCCTGCACGACCCCAGTCCACAGCGGCATGTCGGTCACCACCGAGTCGGAGAATCTGGCTCAGAATCGCCTGATGGCGCTGGAATTGCTCTTCGTCGAGCGCAACCACATTTGCGCCGTGTGTGTCTCAAACGGCCACTGCGAGTTGCAGGCGCTGGCGCAGACGCTGGGCCTCACCCACGTCCGCTTCCCTTACAACTATCCGCGTCTGCCGGTGGACACTTCGCATCCCCGCTTCGTGCTCGATCAAAACCGCTGCGTTCTCTGCTCCCGCTGCGTCCGCGTTTGCGACGAGATCGAAGGCGCCCACGTTTGGGACATTGCCGCGCGCGGCATCAACTCCCTCTTGGTCTCCGATCTCGATCGTCCTTGGGGCGAATCCGAGAACTGCACCAGCTGCGGCAAATGCGTACAGGCCTGCCCGACCGGGGCTCTGGTGGAGAAGGGCTATGCGGTCGAGGAAATGACGAAGCGGAATACCGTCGTCGCGCAGCTCGCCGCGAAGAGAGAGGTCCACCCATGAAAAAGGCGAGAGTGGCCACGCTGTGGCTCGACGGTTGCTCCGGGTGCCACATGTCTCTCGTCGACATCGACGAAGCGATCCTCATCGTCGCGCAGCGGGCTGACATCGTCTATGGGCCTTTGGTCGACGCGCAGGAGTTTCCTCCCGACGTCGACGTCGCCATCGTCGAAGGCGCGGTCAGCAGCCAGGACGATCTGGAGAAGATCAAGCGCGTTCGCGAACGCTCGCGCATCCTGGTGGCGCTCGGCGACTGCGCAGTCACCAGCAATGTTCCGTCGATGCGCAATCGGCTGCCGGTGAAGATGCTCCTCGAACGCATCTACATCGAGGGCGCCGACGTGCAGAAAGGGATCCCGACCGACGGCGTCCCCACCCTGCTGAAACAAGCGATCCCGCTTCAAGATGTGGTCAAGGTCGACGTGCACGTGCCCGGTTGCCCGCCTTCGGCTTCCTCGATCCTGTTCGTTCTCACCGAGCTTCTGGACGGCCGCATCCCTGACCTGAAGTCCAAAGTGCGGTTTGGCTGAGGAGGCCGTCATGCGGACCATCGTCATCGACCCCGTCACGCGCATCGAAGGCCACGCCAAGATCACCATCCATCTTGACGACGAGGGCAAGGTCGCCGAGACGGCGTTCCACGTCACCCAGATTCGCGGCTTCGAAAAATTCACCGAAGGTCGGCCCTTCTACGAGATGCCGGCGATCACCGCGCGCATCTGCGGCATTTGCCCGATCAGCCATCTGCTGGCCTCGGTCAAGGCCTGCGACGCCATCATGAGCGTGCGCATTCCGCCGACCGCGGCGAAGCTGCGGGAGCTTCTGCATTGCGGCCAGATCACCCAGTCGCATGCGCTGAGCTTCTTCCATCTCTCCTCGCCGGATATGCTGCTCGGCTTCGACTCCGATCCGGCCCGGCGCAACGTCATCGGCGTGATCGAGGACCATCCGGCGCTGGCCAAGGATGGCATCGCGCTGAGGAAGTTCGGCCAACAGGTGATCGAAACCCTGGCCAAGGAGCGCATCCATCCGTCGTGGACGGTGCCCGGCGGCGTCAACGCGCCGCTCGATCGCGTCGCGCGCGACCGCATTCTCGCCGGCCTGCCGGAAGCGAAGGCGATCGCGCTGCGGACGATCGAGTTCTTCAAGGGCGTCGTCGACCAGTTCAGCGACGAGATCGCTAATTTCGGCAATGCGCCCACGCTTTCGGCCGGGCTTACCGACGCCGACGGCAATTTGCAGCTCTATGACGGCGGCATGCGCTTCGTCGACGCCTCGGGCAAGATCGTCGTCGATCAGATGGCGCCGCAAGACTATCAGCAGTTCATCGGCGAAGCGACGATGCCATATTCGTACTTGAAGGCGCCCTACTTCAAGCCGCTCGGCTTCCCCAACGGCGTCTACCGCGTCGGTCCGCTCGCCCGCCTGAACGTCGCCGCGCGCTGCGGGACGCCGCTCGCCGACGTCGAATTCGCCGAATTCCACCAACGCTTCGGCAAAGTGGTGGATAGCTCGTTCCATTTCCACTACGCCCGGCTGATCGAGATCATCTATGCGCTCGAGCGGATGGAGATGTTGTTGAACGACCCGGCGATCCTCGACCGGCACGTCCGCGCCACGGCGGGGGTGAACGCGCTCGAAGGCATCGGCATCGCCGAGGCGCCGCGCGGCACGCTCATCCACCATTACAAGGTCAACGAGGACGGGGCGATCACCTGGGCCAATCTCATCGTCGCCACCGGACACAACAACCTCGCCATCAGCCACAGCGTCGACCAGGTCGCCCGCCGCTATATCGACGGCGCGAAGATGCAGGAGGGGATGCTCAATCGCGTGTCGGCGGTGGTGCGCGCCTATGATCCGTGCCTGAGCTGTTCGACCCACGCGGACGGCCAGTATCCGCTGGACATTCAGCTGGTGGACGCCGCCGGCGCGGTGGTCGATCGGCGCCGCAGCTGACGGCGCCGCGGCGCGCCGGCGCGCTTTCCGATCGGTCCGAATCAATGGATTGACGGCGTGGCGCTGGCGTCAGCGTCGTGATCGTCTCCCGATCGCTCGACTCCGATCGACTTGAGCGCAAGTTGGCTCGAGCGCCTTGGCGCGTCCGCCGAAAGCCGATCACGCGCCCGGCGGGCGCTTCAGCGCCAAGCGCCGCACCGTCGCGAAAACCTCGGGCAGCGCCGCCGTGACCGGCGCCGACAATCCCTCGCCCAGCTCCAGCGAACTCGCCCCGACCGTAACCAGGTAGGCCTCGGGCGATCGGCCGTAGAGCCTCTGCGCCATGTGCAGCAACTGCGACGGTTCGACATGGTGTCCGAGGGTTGAGGCGGGCGCCGGCGCGGGATGCAACGGGGTGACGGAGACGCGGCCCGCTGCTCGGCCAGCCGCGGCGTCGATCAGGACGACCCGCGCCGCCGCAGCGAATCGTTCGGCGAGTTCGGGGGTCAACTGGTGGCAGGCGATCGCGTCGACGCCATCGATGGCGGCCTCGTTGGCGAACGCGCGCGCGACGGCCTGACCGACGCCATCGTCGCCGCGCAGCGGGTTGCCGTAACCGACGATGAGCGCGTTTGCGGTCATTTTCGACCTTTGGATCGTCGCCTGCGGGACGACGTCGGCTGACTAGCGGTCGGTGGGCGGGCTCGTGCTGTCGCGCACGACGAGCTTGTAGTCGAGCAGCGTGTCGCCGACCGGCTTTTCCGGCGCCTCGACCAGCCGCGCCAGGGTCTCCAGCGCCTTGCGGCCCATTTCGCGCCGCGGCTGATAGATCGTGGTCAGCGGCGGATCGCAGATCTGCCCCATTTCGATATCGTCGAAGCCGACGACCGACAGGTCCTCCGGCACGCGCAAGCCCTGCGCCTTCGCCTCCAGGATCGCGCCGATCGCGATCTCGTCGTTGGCGGCGAAGACCGCGGTCGGCTGCGGCGAGGCGGCCAACAAGCGGGCGGTCGCCACGCGCCCGGCGCGGATCGAGAATTCTCCCGGCTGGATCGCCTCCGGCCAGCGCTCGAGGTCGTGCGCCTCGACCGCCTTCTGGTAGCCGGCGCGCCGCTCTATGGTCAGCACGTTGTCGGCCGGGCCGCAGATGTGGGCGACGCGGCGATGGCCGAGGCGCGCCAGATAGCTGACCGCGTCGAATGCGGCGGCGACGTTGTCGATGCCGACGATCGGCGCGTCGACGCCGGCGATCCGTTCGCTGACGACGACCATCGGGTAGTCGCCGGCGCCCCATTTCCCCGGCGGGAAGGGCAGAAAACCGTTGAGCAGGATGATGCCGTCGGCGCGCTGACCGTCCATGAGTCGCCAATAGGTCTCGGCGATGGCGTGGTCGACGCCGGTGTCGCCGATCAGCACCGCCATGTCGTGGCTGCGCGCCTGTTCCTCGATTCCCTGCAGCAGCACGGAAAAGAATGGATTGGCGATGTCGGGCAGCAGCACCACGACGAGGCCGCTGCTCTTGCCGCGCAGCCCGCGGGCATTGATGTTGACCGCGTAGTCGAGCCGCCGCGCCGCCGCCTGCACCCGGCGCGACAGACGGGGAGACACCTCGGCGGTGGCCGACAGCGCCCGCGAAACGGTGGCGAGCGACACGCCAGCAAGGTCGGCGACGTCCTTCATGGTCGCCTTGCGCGGGCGTCGCGGCCGCGCCGCGCCGCCGTCCGGCATTTCGCCTGCCCGCTTCAGCATCGTCCCTCTCGCGCTGTCGGCATTCTCACGAGAATCAGCGCCAAGCCCAGCCGACGACGGACCTGGTCGCCACGTCAAGCCGTTTATCGTCGCAGCGCCGCTTGACTCGCCTGAAAACGTTTTCTAACAATGAAACAACTTTATTCGCCGCGACACAAGAAGCCACCGCGGCCACGCGCCAGCTGACCCGTCTTTATGGGCGCCGGCGGCGCTCTCGAGGTCGAGAGATGGTGAGGAAACGACCGGGCGATTTCGTCGACAATTCGTCGCGTCGAAGCGCGTCCGCGTCCAGCCGGCGTCAGCGCGCCGCGAGGCGGACGCGATGACGTCTCAGACCGACGTCGTCGATGCGGAAAGCGGCGCTCAGCCGCTGCTGGAGACGAACGGCCTGACGAAGGCGTTCGGCCCGGTCGAGGTGCTCTCCGACATCAGCCTCGCCTTCCGCGCCGGCGAAGTTCACGCGATCATCGGCGAAAACGGCGCCGGCAAGTCGACGCTGATGAAGATCATCAGCGGCCACCTCGATCCGACGCGCGGCTCGCTCAAATTCGACGGCGCGCCGCTGACGCTGCGCGGACCGGTCGACGCCGAGCGGCGCGGCATCGTGCTGGTCCACCAGGAGATCATGCTCGCCCCCGACCTGTCGATCGCCGAGAACATGTTTCTCGGCCGCGAGTTGCGTCGCGGCGTCGCCGTCGACGACCGGACGATGAACGCGCGCGCCGAAGAGGCGATGGGCGTCTTCGGCGTCGACGTTTCCGTCACCGTGCCGGTGCAGCGGCTCTCGATCGCCAGACGACAGCTCGCGCAGATCGCTCGCGCGCTGGCCGTTCCGCACCGCATCGCCATCTTCGACGAGCCCACCGCCTCGCTAACGCCCGTCGAGACCGGGGCGTTGCTCAAGCTCATCCGCGAGCTCAAGGCGAAGGGGATCGCGGTCATCTACATCTCGCACCGCCTGGAAGAGGTCAAAGCGATCGCCGACATCGTCACCGTGCTGCGCGACGGCAAGCATGTGGCGACCTCTCCCGCAGTGGAACTGCAGCCGGTCGACATGGCGCGGCTGATGGTCGGGCGCGACCTGCTGGCGCTTTATCCGCCGCGCGCGCCCGCGCCGACCGGCGCGCCCACCTTCGCCGTCTCCGACTTCAATGCGGCCGGTTTCGCCGAGGGGGCGAGCTTTGCGGTGCGTTCGGGCGAGATTCTCGGCTTTTCCGGCCTGATCGGGGCTGGCCGCACCGAGTTGTTCGAGGCGTTGTTCGGCTTGCGCAAGGGCGGCGGCGAGATCCGCCTCGATGGCGCGGCGCAACGCTGGTCCGACGCGCGTAGCGCCATGAACGCCGGCGCCGTCTACCTGACCGAGGATCGCAAGGGCAAAGGGCTGCTGCTCGAGGAGACCGTGGCCACCAATCTGACCCTTGCGGCGCTCGAGCGGTTCCAGCGCGGGCCGCTGGTCGACCGCGCCAAGGAAGCGCGGGCGCTCGACGAGGCGATCCGCCGCTTCGACATCCGCGTCGGCGACAGGGGCATCCTTGCCGGCCAGATGTCGGGCGGCAACCAGCAGAAGCTGCTCATCGCCAAGATGTTGCAGCTCGATCCGAAACTGGTCGTCATCGACGAACCGACGCGCGGCGTCGACATCGGCGCCAAGCAGCAGATCTATCGCTTCATTGTCGCGCTCGCCGCCGAGGGCCGATCGGTCATCGTCATCTCGTCCGAAATGACGGAGCTCATCGGCATCTGCCACCGCATTATCGTCATGCGCAACGGACACATTGTCGGCGAGGTTGCGGGGGACGCGATGACGGAACACGCCATCGTCGTGTTGGCGACGGGCGTCGATGCGCCCGGAGGGGCAGCGCATACATGACTCAAGCGACCCACGAAACGGCGATCCCGACGAGGGCGCGCTTCGAGATCGGCGCCGTCGCGCCGTTCATGGCGCTGGCGCTGCTATGCGTATTGGGCGTGCTCGTCAATCCGCGTTTCCTCGGTCTGGAGAACATCACCAACGTGCTGGCGCGCAGCACGTTCATCGCCACGATCGCGGTCGGCCAGACCTTGGTCATCGTCGGCGGCGGGCTCGACCTGTCGGTCGGCGCGATGGCGGCCCTGGTCTCCGGCCTGGTGATCCTGTTCCTCAACAGCGGGCTCATCGCCGACCCGACGTTGCTGATCCTCGCGGCGATGGCGCTGTCGCTCGTGGCCGGCGCGCTGTGCGGCCTGTTCAACGGACTGACGTCGACGCTCGGCAAGATCGAGCCCTTCATCGTTACGCTGGGCTCGATGGGCATCTTCCGCTCGCTGCTGACCTGGTTGGCGCAGGGCGGCTCGATCACCATCAGGAGCAACAATGTCCGGGCCGCTTATAGTCAGGTCTATTTCGGCGACCTGTTCGGTGTGCCCTATCCGGTTCTGGTCATCCTCGGCGTCGCGATCGTCGGCGCCTTCATTCTCTACAGCACCGCCTACGGGCGGCACGTGCGCGCGGTCGGCTCGAACGAGGACGTCGCGCGCTATTCCGGCATCAATGTCGCGCGGGTGCGCACGATCACCTATGTGCTGCAGGGCCTGTGCGTCGCCATCGCCGTCATCGTCTACGTGCCGCGGCTGAGTTCGGCCAGTTCGACGACTGGGCTCGGCTGGGAGCTGACGGCGATCACCGCTGTCGTTGTCGGCGGCACGCGGCTCAAGGGCGGCGTGGGTCGGATGTGGGGGACGATCGCCGGCGCGCTCATCCTCGAAGTCATCGGCAACATCATGCTGTTGTCGAATGTGGTCAGCGAATACCTCATCGGCGCGGTTCAGGGGGCGATCATCATCATTGCGATGCTGGCGCAACGCGGCCTGGCCCGTGGTCGGTGAAGCGTAGAGGGAGCGCGACGGCCAAAGTCGCCTCTCACAATAGGGAGTGGAAACATGAAGCGATTTCTGGCGAGCGTGGCCGTTCTCGGCCTCATGGCGGGCGCGGCCTATGCGCAAGACAAAATGACGATGGCGGTGTCGATCCCCGCTGCGGATCACGGCTGGACCGGCGGCGTCGTCTACTTCGCCACGGAAGAGGCGAAGGCGCTGGAAAAGAAATATCCGGGGCTGAAAGTCATCGTGAAGACCTCGCCTGATCCCGCCGCCCAGGCGAATGCGCTCGAGGATCTGTCGACGCAAGGCATGGATGCGCTGGTCATCCTGCCGCACGACCCGAACGTCCTCACCGACCCGGTCCGCAAGGTCAAGAGCAAGGGGACCTTCGTCACCGTCGTCGACCGTATCGCGAACGACCACTCGATCTACGACCTGTATGTCGGCGGCGACAATCCCGGCATCGGCCGCAACGCGGCCGTCTATATGAAGGAGAAGATGGGCGGCAAGGGCGACATCGTCATCATCCGCGGCCTGCCGATTCCGATCGATGAAGCGCGCTACAACGCCTTCATGGATGGCATCAAGGGCACCGACATCAAGGTGCTCGACAGCCAGTACGGCAACTGGAGCCGGGACGACGCCTTCAAAGTGATGCAAGACTTCCTGGTCAAGCATCCCAAGATCGACGCCGTGTGGGCGCAGGACGACGACATGGTCGTCGGCATCCTCGAGGCGATCAAACAGGCCAAGCGCACCGACATCAAGTTGGTTATCGGCGGCGCCGGCATGAAGGACATGATCAAGAAGGTCATGGATGGCGATGCGATGATCCCGGTCGACGTGCTCTATCCGCCGGCGATGGTGGCGGTGGCGATGGATCTCACCGCGCTCGGCCTCGAGGAGAAAATGCCGGTGCGCGGCAATTACATCCTCGACGCGACGCTGGTGACCAAGGACAACGCGAAGAACTTCTACTACAAGGATTCGCCGTTCTGAACGTTTGAAGCACGACGGGGAGCGCGTCCGCGCTCCCCGGTTTTTCTTGAGGGCGCTTGGCGCGCGAAGTTCTTTTCAGGGGACGATCATGGCTGGCATGGTGAAGGGTCCGGCGATTTTCCTGGCGCAATTCGCCGGTGATGCGGCGCCGTTCAATTCATTCGATTCGATTTGCAAATGGGCGGCTTCGCTCGGTTACAAGGGCGTGCAGATTCCCGCCTGGGACGGACGCCTGATCGATCTCGGCAAAGCCGCTTCTTCCCAGACCTATTGCGATGAGCTCAATGGAATCGCGGCGAGTCACGGACTCGTTATCACCGAACTCGCCACGCATCTGCAAGGCCAGCTCGTTGCGGTGAACCCGGCCTTTGATGAAGCGTTCGATGGCTTCGCGCCCGCTGAGGTGCACGGCAACCCAGCCGCGCGGCAGAAATGGGCGGTCGAACAGATGATGAACAGCGCCAAGGCGTCGAAGCGGCTGGGTCTGAAGGCGCACGCCACCTTCTCCGGCTCGCTCGCTTGGCCATTCGTCTATCCGTGGCCGCAGCGCGCGCCGGGGCTGATCGAGACGGCATTCGCCGAACTCGCCCGTCGCTGGCGGCCGATCCTCGACGCCTTCGACGACGCCGGCTGCGACGTCGCCTATGAAATCCATCCGGGCGAAGACCTCTTCGACGGCGCGACCTTCGAGCGTTTCCTCGACGCGGTCGGCGGCCACAAGCGCTGCAACATTCTCTACGACCCGTCGCATTTCGTGCTGCAACAGCTCGACTATCTCGCCTTCCTCGACATCTATCACGAGCGGGTGAAGATGTTTCACGTCAAGGACGCCGAGTTCAATCCGACCGGCCGCCAGGGCGTCTATTCCGGTTACGCGCCGTGGGTCGAGCGCGCCGGGCGGTTCCGCTCGCTCGGCGACGGGCAGGTCGATTTCCGCGCGATCTTCTCCAAGATGGCGCAATACGGCTTCTCGTCGTGGGCGGTGCTCGAATGGGAGTGCTGCCTCAAGCATCCCGAGGACGGCGCGCGCGAGGGCGCCGAGTTCATCAAGCGCCACATCATCCGGGTGACCGAGAAGGCGTTCGACGATTTCGCCGGCGGGGCGATCGATCAGTCGATGATTCGGCGCACGCTTGGGCTGAAGTGAAGGAGGCAGGTCGATGACGATCGAGGGACGCAGCGACGCTAAGCGGGGCGGAAGGATTCGGCTCGGCATGGTGGGCGGCGGCGAAGGCGCCTTCATCGGCGCCGTGCATCGCATCGCCGCGCGCATCGACGACCAATACGAACTGGTCGCCGGCGCCTTGTCGTCGACGCCGGAGAAAGCGCGTCGTTCCGGTCAGGCGCTGGGTCTTGCGCCGGATCGCGTCTACGACAGCTTCGAGGCCATGGCCAAGGTCGAGGCGGCCCGCCCGGACGGCATCGAAGCGGCGGCGATCGTGACGCCCAACCACGTCCACGCGCCAGCCGCCTATGCTCTGCTCAAGGCGGGCATCCACGTCATCTGCGACAAGCCGCTCACCGTCTCGCTCGCCGAGGCCAAGCGCATGCAGGCGGCGGTCGCGGCGTCGGGACGCATCTTCGCCCTCACCCACAACTACACCGGCTATCCGCTGGTCCGCTGCATGCGGCAGATGATTCGCGCCGGCGATCTCGGCGATCTCCGGCTGGCGCAGGTCGAATACCCGCAGGACTGGCTCTCCGGCCCGACGGAGACGACCGGCAACAAGCAGGCCGAGTGGCGCGTCGATCCGGCGCGCGCCGGCGGCGGCGGCGCGCTCGGCGACATCGGCACGCACGCCTTCAACCTCGCCGACTATGTGACCGGCCTCGACGTCGCCGAACTCTGCGCCGATCTTGCCACCTTCGTCTCCGGCCGCAAGCTCGACGACAATTCGCAGGTGCTGTTGCGCTACGCCAATGGCGCGCGCGGCGCGCTGTGGGCGAGCCAGGTCGCGCCCGGCAACGAGAACGGCCTGAGGCTGCGCGTCTACGGGAGCAAGGGCGGTCTCCATTGGGCGCAGGAAAATCCCAACGTGTTGCGCTGGTCGCCGCTCGGCGAGGCGACGCGCATCATCACCCGCGCCGGCCCCGGCTCGGGCGCCGCGGCGGCGCGCGTCACCCGCACGCCCGGCGGCCATCCGGAAGGCTACCTCGAAGGCTTCGCCAACATCTATTCCGAAGTCGCGCTGGCGATCAAAGCGGCGCGCGAGGGCAAGAAGCCGCCGGCCGAGTGCGACTTCCCGACCATCGTCGACGGCGTCAAAGGCGTCGCCTTCGTCGAGGCGGCGGTGAGATCGTCGAAAGCCAACGGCGCTTGGGTGAAGCCAGAGGCGTAAGCGGACGCGGGCGAAGAGCGAGCGCCACTGAACCCGAGTCGGCCGCGCTCTATTTGCGGCCGACCATCGCCTCCGGGCGGACAAGCCGGTCGAAGGTCGCTGCGTCGAGGCCGGCCTTCAGCGCCTCCTCGCGCAGGGTCGCGCCGTTGTGATGCGCGGCCTTGGCGATCGCCGCGGCGCGATCGTAGCCGATCGCCGGCGTCAGCGCCGTCGCCAGCATCAGCGAACGGCGCATGAGCTCGTCGATCCGCGCGCGGTCGGGCTCGATGCCGACGACGCAGCGCGTGACGAAACTGTCGACGGCGTCGGCGACGAGGCCGATCGATTGCAGGCAAGCGTTGATGATCAGCGGCTTCAGCGCGTTGAGCTCGAGATGGCCCTGGCTGTCGGCGAAGGCGACGATCGTTCCGTTGCCGATCGCCTGCACGCAGACCATGCACAAGGCCTCGATCTGGGTCGGATTGACCTTGCCGGGCATGATCGACGAGCCGGGCTCGTTCTCCGGCAGCCGCAGCTCGGCGAAGCCGCTGCGCGGGCCGGAGCCGAGCAGGCGGATGTCGCAGGCGATCTTGTAGAGCGCCGCGGCGAGGCTCGACAGCGCGCCGTGGGTGAAGACCAGCGCGTCGTGCGCGGCGATCGCCTCGAACTTGTTGGCGGCGGAGACGAACGGCAGGCCGGTCAGCGCCGCGATCCGGCGCGCGAACGCTTCGGCGAAACGCGGATCGGCGTTCAAGCCGGTGCCGACCGCCGTCGCGCCCTGCGCCAAGGCGTAGAGACCCGGCAGCGTCGCTGCGACCCGCGCGCCGCCGAGCTCGACCTGCGCCGCCCAGCCGGAGAATTCCTGGCCGAGCGTGATCGGCGTCGCATCCTGCAGATGGGTGCGGCCGATCTTGACCAATTCGGCGAAGGCGGCGCTCTTGGCCGTCAGCGCGTCGCCGAGGCGGGCGAGCGCCGGCAGCAGGCGGCGATGAATCGCCAGCGTGGCGGCGATATGCATCGCGCTCGGAAACGAATCGTTCGAAGACTGTCCAAGATTGACGTGGTCGTTGGGATGGACCGGCGACTTGTCGCCGCGACGTCCGCCGAGCCGTTCGTTGGCGAGGTTGGCGATCACCTCGTTCACATTCATGTTGGTCTGGGTGCCGGAGCCGGTCTGCCAGACCTTGAGCGGGAATTCGTCGTCGTGCTGGCCCGCCGCGACGTCCGCCGCCGCGGCGGCGATCGCCTGCGCGAGCGGCGGCGGCAGCAGCCCGAGCTCTTCGTTGGTTAACGCCGCCGCTTGTTTGACCAGGCCGAGCGCGTAGATGACGGCGCCCGGCATGCGCTCGTCGCCGATCGGAAAGTTCTCCAGCGACCGTTGCGTTTGCGCGCCCCACAGCCGTTCGGCCGGCACGTCGATCGCGCCGAAACTGTCGGTTTCGCGTCGCGTCGCTGACGATTTCGTCATATTTCGTCTCCCGGCTGCGCCGCCGTCACTATATATGAAGCGCTGCGACGCCGGGCGACGACGAGACCGAGGCGCGCAAGTGCGTCATACGCCGCTGCGGCGAACCGCGCCGCCAGGCGTCCGCCAGACAATCGCCACATTGGCAGGCACCATGGGCCGCGCCAAAGAAAGGGCGCAATGATGAATTCGCACTTTCCGAAAATGGCCGCCGACGATTTGGATTTCCAGCGCACGGCGCTGTTCCTCGACGTCGACGGGACGTTGCTCGACATCGCCGCAACGCCCGAGCGGGTCGTGGTGCCCGACGGACTCGTCGCGACGATCGCCCGGCTCGAACAATCGCTCGGCGGCGCGCTGGCGATCGTCACCGGCCGCACACTCGCCGATCTCGATCGGCTGTTCCTTCCATTGCGTACGCGCGCCGCCGGCGTGCACGGCGCCGAAATTCGCTTTGCGCCGAACGAAGCCGCGGTCGAATCGGACGGCGCAGCGCCGCTGCCCGACAGCCTGTGGCGCGCATTCGCCGCCACGACGCTCGCCTTCCCCGGCGCGCTGGCCGAGAACAAGCGCTATTCCTTCACCGCGCATTATCGCGCCGCGCCGAAAGCGGCCGCGCCGCTGCGCGCGGCGCTGCTGAGCTTGCTCGAGCGCTGCGCGACGGGCGATCTCGAATTGACCGATGCGCTCTGCGCCTACGAGATCAAGTCGAGCGGCGTCAACAAGGGCGCGGCGGTGCGCCGGTTCCTCGAGCGCCCGCCTTTCGTCGGACGCCGGCCGATGTTCATCGGCGACGACGCCAGCGACGAATTCGGCTTCCGCTCGGTCGCCGATCGCCGCGGCCTCGCTTTCGCGGTCGGCGCGGCGCGACCGCAAGTCGACCATGTGTTCGCCGATCCGGCGACGGTGCGGCTATGGCTGGAGCGGCTCGCCGCCCAGCCGGCCGCTACGTGAGCGTCGCGACCGAGCCCAGCGCAGGCATGGATTTTGCGCTGATCGGCAATTGCCAGACCGCCGCTCTCGTTGACCGGCGCGGGCGCATCATCTGGTGGTGTTTTCCGCGCTTCGATTCCGATCCGGTGTTCTCCCGCCTGCTGGCGGGAGACGAAGAGAAGGGGTTCTGCGAAGTGGCGCTCGCCGACCTTGTCGAGGTCAAGACGCAGTACTTGCGCAACACCGCCGTCGTCGAGACGATTCTCGTCGACGTGCGCGGCGGGCAGGTGCGCGTCGTCGATTTCGCGCCGCTCTTCGATCTTTACGGCCGCACCTACCGCGCGCCGCAGATCGTGCGGCGCATCGAGCCGATCGCCGGCCTGCCGCGAATCACGGTCAAGGTGCGGCCGACCTGTAACTACGGCGAACGCGTCGGCGAGATCAGCGCCGGCTCGCATCACATCCGCTACATCAGCGGCGGCGCCGTCGTGCGACTGACGACCGACGCGCCGATCTCCTACATCGTCGCCGAAACCGGTTTTCCGCTGCATCGGACGATCAATCTCATCTTCGGTCAGGATGATCCGGTTCGTGACGCCATCGACGACACTTGCCGTGAATTCCTCGACCGCACCTGCGACCATTGGCGCGAGTGGACGCGCCGTCTCAACGTCCCGTTCGAATGGCAGTCGGCGGTGGTGCGCGCGGCGATCACGCTCAGGCTGTGCGCCTACGAGGACACCGGCGGCATCGTCGCCGCCCACACGACGTCGATTCCGGAGGCGCCGGGGACGTCGCGCAATTGGGACTACCGCTATTGCTGGCTGCGCGACGCCTTCTTCGTCGTTCAGGCGCTCAACCGCCTCGGCGCCACGCATATGATGGAATCCTACATCCATTATTTCACCACCATCGCCACGCACGAAACGGGCACGCTGCGGCCGGTGCAAGGCATCGTGCCGTTCACCAACCTCGACGAGAGGACCACGCCGGCGCTGAAGGGCTATCTCGGCTACGGGCCGGTGCGCATCGGCAATCAGGCGGCGGAACAGGTCCAACACGATTCTTACGGCAGCGTCGTGCTCGGCGCGGCGCAGATGTTCGTCGACGAGCGGCTGACCCACATGGGCGACGACACGCTGTTCGCCGAACTCGAGACGCTCGGCGAGAAGGCGTGGAAGGTCGCGTTCGAGCCAGACGCCGGCATCTGGGAATATCGCGGCAGCACGCGGGTCCACACCTATTCCGCCGCTTTGTGCTGGGCCGCGTGCGACCGGCTCGCGCGCATCGCGCATGTCCTTGGTCTCGCCGAACGCCAGCGGTTCTGGGCGTCGCGCGCCGAAATCATCCGCGAACGATTGCTTGTCGGCGCGTGGAACGAAAAACGCGGCGCGCTGACCGCCGCGATCGGCTCGCCCGATCTCGACGCCAGCGTGCTGTTGTTCGCCGAACTCGGCCTGCTGGCGCCTGAGGACCCGCGGTTCCGCAGCACGGTCGAGACGATCGGGCGCGAGCTCATGCGCAACGGCCGCATCATGCGCTACGCCGTCGCCGACGATTTCGGCGCTCCCGAGACGGCGTTTCTCGCCTGCAACTTCTGGTACATCGATGCGCTGGCGCAGATCGGCCGACGCGACGAGGCGCGCGCGATGTTCGAGAGCGTGCTGGCGCGCCGCAACCATTTCGGGCTGCTGTCGGAAGACATCCATCCCGAGACTGGCGAGCTGTGGGGCAATTTTCCTCAGGCTTACTCAATGGCCGGCATAATCAATACGGCGACGCGTCTGTCGTCGAGTTGGGAGGACGCATGGCTACGCGCCTGATCATCGTCTCGAATCGAGTCGCTATTCCCGACACGCGGCAGCACCTGGCGGGCGGGTTGGCGGTCGCGGTCAAGGCCGCGCTGCGCGATCGCGTCGGCGTCTGGTTCGGCTGGAGCGGCGACATCAGCGACCAAGAAGCGACGGCGCCGCGCCGCCTCAAACGCGGCCGGGTCGACTACGCCGTCATCGACCTCTCCGAGGCCGACTACCAGGAATATTACAACGGCTTCGCCAACCGGGTGCTGTGGCCGATCCTACACTACCGGGTCGACTTGCAGGAATATTCACGCGCCGACCAAAGCGGCTACATGCGCGTCAACAGCTTGTTCGCCGACCAGCTCGACGCAATCATCGAGGAAGACGACGTCGTCTGGGTGCACGACTATCATCTGATGCCGCTCGCCCGCGAACTCAGGGCGCGCGGCCGCGTCAACCCGATCGGCTTCTTCCTCCACATTCCCTGCGCGCCGCCCGACATCCTGGCGACGATGCCCAACCACGAGGAGATCCTCGGCAGCCTCGTCCATTACGACCTGGTCGGCTTCCAGACCGACAACGATCGCGACAACTTCGCCCATTACCTGACCTCGCTGGGCGCGAAACCGGTGCGCAGCGCAAGCTTCACGCTCGACGGCCGGACGACCCGCCTCGGCGCCTTTCCGGTCGGCATCGAAACCGCCGTCTACGCCCGCCTCGCCCGCAATGCGGTGCGCTCGCGCTTCGTGCGCGAGATGGTCGAAAGCCTCAACGGCCAGAAGCTGATGCTGGGCGTCGATCGGCTCGACTATTCCAAGGGCATCATCCATCGCCTCAACGCCTTCGATCGCTTTCTCGAGGTCAATCCGGAATGGCGGTCGCGCGTCACCTACCTGCAGGTGACGCCGAAGAGCCGCGGCGAGATTCGCGAATACGCGCAAATCGAGAACGAAGTGACGACGCTGATCAGCAAGATCAACGGGCGCTTCGGCGAGGCGGCGTGGACGCCGGTGCGCTACGTCAACCGCTCCTACTCGCGCACCGCGCTCGCCGGCGTCTATCGCGCCGCCGACGTCGCGCTGGTGACGCCGCTGCGCGACGGCATGAATCTCGTCGCCAAGGAGTTCGTCGCCGCCCAGGACCCGGAGAATCCAGGCGCGCTGATCCTGTCGCAATTCGCCGGCGCGGCGGCCGAGCTCGACGGCGCGGTGATCGTCAATCCGCACGAGGTCGAGGGCGTCGCCGCGGCGATCAAGCAGGCGCTGGAGATGCCGCTGATCGAGCGGCGCGACCGGCACGGGCCGATGCTGGCGCGCCTGCGCGATCACACCGTCGATCAATGGTCCGACAGCTTCCTCACCGCGCTCGGCGAGACGCGGCAGCGGCCGAGCCTGATCGAGGGCCTGAGGGCGATGTTCGGCGCGTCGGCGTAGCGCCGAAAGCGAGGGGCAGAAGAATCGTCATCGCGAACGACAGCGAAGCGGTCGAGACTCAGCCCTGACGCCTCGAACCCATTACGCCCGAGCGGCGAATTTCTTGATCGCTTCCGCGCTGACCGGCGTGAAGAAATTGACCAGATTTCCGTCGGGGTCGCGAAGCAGCAACGAGCGATTTCCCCATGGCGTGGTCGTCGGCTTCTGGACAAAGGCGCGGACGACGTCTTCGAGTCTTTCGTATTCCTGGTCGACGTCGTCGACGCGGAACTCGATGATGCAGCTATGATTGTCGGCGGGACGCGCGGACCCGGCCCCGAACAGCGCCACGGTGCGCTCGCTGCCGATCGCCAACGTGCAGGCAGGCGTCGCCAGCTCGGCGAAGTCCTCCGTGTAGCGCGTCGCCGGCAGGCCGGTGACGCCTTCGTAGAATTCAACCAGGCGGCTTACGTCGCTGGTGATAATCCGCACCGAGACGAAATTCATGATCGCTTCCCTTTCTCAGGTGGCCCGCTGGGGCGCATTCGGCTTGTAGCCGGGGCCTGCTGACAGCATTCTGTCAGCATGGAGACGGGCCATGCGCCGCGCCGACCGAATGTTTCAGATCATTCAGATCCTGCGGCGCACGACCCGTCCGGTCACTGCCGCCAGCTTGGCCGAAGAACTGGAAGTGTCGAAGCGGTCGGTCTACCGCGACGTCGCCGATTTAATCGGGCAGAGGGCGCCGATCCGCGGCGAGGCGGGGTCGGGCTACGTTCTGGCCCGCGACTTCGACATGCCGCCGCTGATGCTCGCGCCCGACGAGATCGAAGCCGCGGTGCTGGGCGCGCAATGGGTGGCTGAGCGCGGGGATGCAGTTCTCGCAACCGCGGCGCGCGATCTGATCGCCAAGATCGAAGCCGCCGTGCCGGAGCGCCTGCGTCCCTACATCGCCGAGCCCACCATCGGCGCGCCGGCCAACAATGCGCCGGCCCGCGACGGCTTGGACATGGCTCGGACCCGCGCCTGGATCCGCGCCGGGCGCAAGATCCGGATCCGCTATCGCGATCAGCATGACGAGGACAGCCAGCGCACCATCTGGCCGGTGATCATCGGCTATGCCGAGACCGTGCGTCTGCTGGCGGCCTGGTGCGAGCTCCGTCAGGACTTCCGCCATTTCAGGACCGACCGTATCGTCGCCGCCGAATTTCTCGACGAGCGCCATGGCGCTCGCCCCGGCGACCTCATGAAGCGTTGGAAACGCAGAATCGAGAAAGAACGCGGCGTGCGCCTGCCATAGCGGCTCGGGCCGGCGCGAAATTCACGCCTGCGCAGCTTCGCGCGTCTCCCTGAGGCTGAGCAGGCTGGCGAAGCTCACCGCCGCGGCCGCGACGATGTAATAGCCGACCCAGGCGACGCCGCCGCGCGCCAGCAGCAGTTGCGCGACGGCGGGGGCGAGCGAAGCGCCGAGAATGCCGCCGAGGTTGTAGGCGCTCGAGGCGCCGGTGTAGCGCACGCGGGCGGGGAACAGCTCCGGCAGCAGCGCGCCGAGCGGGGCGAAGGTGAGGCCCATCGCGGCAAGCGCGAGCGACAGGAAGGCCAGGACGCCGATCGTCCCGCCGCCGAGCAAGGTCGGCATGGCGAGCCCGACCGCCGCTGCGGCGATCGCCGCAACGAGCAGCACTGGCCGGCGGCCGAAGCGGTCGGCGAGCGCAGCGGAGACCGGCGTCGCCGCCGCCATGAACAGCGCCGCCACGCACAGCATCGCCAGGAAGTCGGTGCGCGCGATATGCAGCGTCGTCACGCCGTAGCCGAGCGCGAACACCGTCGAGACGTAGAACAGCGCATAGCAGACGACGATCGCCAGCGAACCCTGGATCATCGGTCGCCAGTGATCGCGGATCGCTTCGACGAGCGGAACTTGAGCGCGCTGGCGCGTTTCGACCAGCGCGCGGAAGGCGGGCGTCTCGGCGACGGTCACGCGGACATAGAGGCCGATCGCCACCAGCGCGGCGCTGAGCAGGAAGGGAACCCGCCACGCCCAGGCGACGAAGCTCTGTTCGCCCAGACCGAGAATCAGTAGCAGGAACAGTCCGTTGGCCATCAGGAAGCCGATCGGCGGCCCCAGTTGCGGGAACATGCCGAACCAGGCGCGCTGGCCGCGCGGCGCGTTCTCGGTCGCCAGCAGCGCCGCGCCGCCCCATTCGCCGCCGAGCCCGACACCCTGGCCGAAGCGCAGCAGGCACAGCAGCCAGGGCGCGAGCGCGCCGGCCGTGGAATAGCCGGGCAGGACGCCGATCAGCGTCGTCGACAGTCCCATGACCACCATCGTCGCCACCAGCGTCGCCTTGCGGCCGATTCGGTCGCCGAAATGGCCGAACAGGAACGCGCCGACAGGCCGCGCCACAAAGGCGACGCCGAAGGTGAGGAAGGCGTTGAGCGCCTGGGTCCGCGGCGCCGATTGCGGGAAGAACGTCTGGCCGATCACCAGCGCCGCGGCGGTGCCGTAGATGTAAAAATCATAAAATTCGATCGCCGTGCCGATCAAGCTCGCCAGCACGATGCGGCCGACGCCGACTCCCGGCGCCCCGATCGCCGCCGTCGCGGCGCCCGTCTCTCCCGTCATGACGTTCCCCGGCCCCTTTTTCTATTTCAATCCGGCTTCGCCCAGTGCGGGCAGCTTTGGCTCAGCGGCAACTTTTGTTCGATGATGCGGAACGGGAAATAGTATTTGCAGCTGCGGTTCCACTGGTCGGCGGTCTGCCCGGACGAAATCAGCGGCGCTTCGTCCCACAGCAACAGGCCAAAGTTTACGCCGACGATGAGCGCCAGCGGCAATATCCATTTCATTGGCCTACCCCCCGAAGGCGACCGACGCCTGGCCCCTTCTCGAAGGGGGGCGCATGGGAATCGGCCGTTCGTCAGCGTCATAATCGCGCCTTTGGCCCGGCGTGACAATTCTCCGGCTGGGGCCGATAACGCTTGCCGCCTTTCGCCGATCTTGCGCGATGACGCGCGATCGAATAAATGGCTGCGATCGGGCTTCGGCCGAACGACTTGGCCTCGGCGCGCTCCCGCGTCAGACTGACGACCTTCTCCCAAACTCGAATCTCGCCGGCCGCGACACGCGGCTTCAATTTGGATCCGTAAGGAAGGAAATTCACATGGCGCAGGGAACCGTGAAGTGGTTCAACGGCCAAAAAGGCTACGGCTTCATCCAGCCGGACGACGGCAGCAAGGACGTCTTCGTCCACATCAGCGCGGTGCAGCGCGCCGGTCTCGTCGATCTCAACGAGGGCCAGAAGGTCGCCTACGAGGTCGTCGCCGATCGCCGCACCGGCAAGTCGTCGGCCGACAATCTGAAGCCGCTGTAAGGCTCACAATCTTTCGCCTCGGCCGGGAACGCCCGGCCGGGGTCGAGGCCATCGGCCCGCGCTCGGGAGACCGGCGCGGGCCGTTTCTTTTTGCGGCAGCTTCGAGCAAGTTGTCTTTAGATTGAAACGGTTCCGGTCGTCATCGCGAGCGACAGCGACGCGATCCGGACTGAGCCGCTGCCGCAATCCCCAAGTCTGGATCGCTTCGCTTTGCTCGCGATGACGACCGAGGCGATTCGACTTGAATGCATCAAGCTTTAGCCCGCCTGGGTGCGGCCGGCTTCCCAACCGATGATCGCCTGCTTGCGCGCCAGGCCCCAGTGGTAGCCGGTCAGCGCGCCAGAGCGCCCGAGAACGCGATGACAGGGGACGACGAACGAGATCGGGTTGCGTCCGACCGCCGCCCCGACCGCGCGCGCCGCGTTGGGCTTGCCGAGATGGCGGGCGATATCGGAATAGGTCGTCGCGCGACCCATCGGCACGGCGAGCAGCGTTTCCCACACCCGCACCTCGAAATCGGTGCCGATCATGACAATTCGCAGCGGCGCGTCGGGCCGCCATTGCGCCGAATCGAAGGCGCGGGCGGCGAGCGGCGCCGTCGCAGCCTCGTCCTCGACCAAGCGGGCGCGCGGCCAACGCTTTCGCATATCGGCGAGCGCCGCGGCGCGGTCCCCGTCGTCGACGAAGCCGAGACCGGCGAGGCCGCGCGGCGCGGCGACGACGATCGCTTCGCCGAACGGCGAGGGGTGAAAGCCGTAGGCGAGTTCGAGGTCGTCGCGGCGATAGTCGCCCGGCGTCAGCGCCTCATGGGTGACGAACAGGTCGTGCAGCCGGCTCGGCCCCGACAGGCCGACGTCGTAGGCGGCGTCGAGCACGCTCGCCGAATCGCGCAGCAGTTCGCGCGCCCGCTCGATCGTCAGCGCTTGCAGGAAGGCCTTCGGCGTCAGTCCCGCCCAGCGCTTGAAGACGTGCTGGAAGTGCGACGCGGAGAGGCCGACGTGGTCGGCGATCGCCTCGATCGACGGCTGGTCGCGCCAGCGGGTCGAGATGAATTCGATCGCCTTGCGCACGACGGCGTAATCGGCGCCGGGCGCGACGGGGAAGGCGGGAAAATCGAGCATTGGTCCGCATCCATGAAGTCCAGAGCGCGTTGCACTCGGTTCGAACTGCTGCGCCACAATCCCCTCTCCCCGCTTGCGGGGAAAGGGCGAGGGTGAGGGGCTTGGTGATTAGCCGCCGCGTTGCAGCCAATCGCCCGGCCCCTCATCCTATCCTTCTCCCCGCAAGCGGGGAGAAGGGACGCAGCTGCGCTGTTTTCGCCTAACTGCAACGCGCTCCTGCCGACATCATCGTCGAGCCGGATGCGCAGCGCCACCCGAAAACGACTACTTTAGTTAGCCGTCTAGCGCGCATCGACGACCGCGCTCCAGCCCCATTTCAGCAGCGGCATAGCGTCATGAGCGAAGGCGACGATGTCGTCGACCAGGGCGGGCTTGGCGAGCCGCGCGTCGGCGATGTCGCGCGAGCAGATGAACGACGCGTTGCGGACCGCGGCGGCGATCTCCTCGTCGTCGATCGCCTCGTAGCCGCGCGGCGCGCGCTTCAACGCGTGTTCGTCTTCGAGCGCGAGGCCGCCGTCGGCGAGCTTGGCGACCATCGTCTTCCACGCCTTTGGCGCGCGCACGATCGCCGCGCGCAGCCGCGCCAGGGCTTCCGGCTCGGGCTGCCAGAAGCCGGCGGCGGCGAAGCAGCCCTCGGCGGACACGTGGACGTAGAGCATGCCGGGGTCGTTTTTCGCGCCCGTCCGAGACAGCACCGCGCCGGCGTTGGTCTTGTACGGGTTCTTGTCCTTGGCGAAGCGCACGTCGCGGTTGATGCGGAAGAGCGACGCCTTGCGGTCGCCCTTGAGCGGCGTTTTCGCCTTGGCGAAGCGCGCCGCGAGTTCTTCGACCAGGTCGCCGAGCGGCCCCTTGATCTCGCCCTCGTAGATTGCGCGGTTGGCCTCGAACCAGTCCTTGGTCTGGTGGAAGGCGAGCGCCTTGAAGAAGGGGACGGCCTGGGGGCCGAAGCCGGAAAAAGGCATGGCGCGATTCCTGACGAAGACCGCGAAAGCGTCGCTCTTCTAGGCCCGGCAAGGCGGACGCGCAAACGTCGCGCTCACTGGGAAGAATTGGGCAACGTCGCCTCGGCGGCGGCGACGATCGCCGCCGCGAGGTCGGCCTGGGCGGCCGGCAGACGAACGGCGAGCAAGTAGAGATCGGGCCCGTCCGCCGGGCCGACGAGCTTGGCGAGACCGACGACCGGCAGCGGGCTCGCGCCCAGCCCGGCCGCGGCGCCCAGTCCGTCCTTGCCGGCGGGCGTCGCGAACGCGACCAGCGTCGCCGTCTTGTAGGTCAGCTTGTCGGCCGGGTAGGGGCCGGCGGGGAAATTCTCCTTCGGCTCGACCCCCTCGGCGATCACCGAAGCGACGAACGCCTTTTCCGGCCCGGCGAAGACGCGCGCGGCGACCTTGGCGACGTCGAAGCGGCCGCTGGTGCCGCCCGAGTCGTCGGCGAGGACAACGGCGGGGCCGGCGATCGGCTGGCTCGCGTCGTCGAGCTTGCCGCTCGGCGCGATCGTCAGCGTCACGCCGCTCGAGCCGTAGAACGAGAAGCATTTCCAGCCGCGCGGCGCGAGCGCGCCGGCGGAATATTGCGCCTGATACCAGGCGAGCCCTTTCGCCGCCGCGGGATTGATGGCGACCGCCTTTGGCTGGCCTTTCGGCGCGGCGACCGGCCCCTGCTGGCCGTCGCTCGCGCAGCCGACGAAGGGGACGGTCTGAGCCGCCCCCGCGGCGAAAGGCGTGAGGGTGAAGGCGGCGCAGATCAGCGCCGCGCATGACAACGAACGAAGCTTCAGCACGGCGCATCTCCCAGCAACCACGAAATTATCGGCGATCGCCGCGGCGGCGGCAAACGCCGGTCTCGTGTTGGGGCGAAACCGGCGCGATGCTGCGGCGCCCGTTGGTCAGGCCGCCGACGCCTGCGACGTCTTCGATTTGATGTAGGCGACGAGGCCAGCGACGTCGTCGGGGACGAGCCTGCCGATCGCGGCCGACGAATAGACGGCGTTGACCAAAGTCCCGTCGGGCGCCAGCACGAACCCGGTGGTCTGCAGGTAATGCGGCTCCGAATTGACGTAGGCGCCGACCGCGGCGGCGATCGCGTCGGCGTCGGCGCCGTAGCCTAGGGGATAGCGGACGTTGTGTTTGGCGGCGAGGGCCGCCGTCGTCGCCTCGTCGTCGACCGAGAAGGCGACGACCTTGACGCCGGCCTCGTCGAGCTTGGCGCTGGCGCGCGCGAAGGCGGCAAGCTGGGCGTTGCAATAGGGACACCAGGCGCCGCGATAGATCAGCACGACGCCGAACGAGCCGGCGAGATCGCCGGGCAGTTCGATCGTTCCACCGCCGACTTTGCGGATCGACAGGCGCGGGAAACGATCGCCGTTGTGAAGAAGGGGCATTGGACAACTCTCCTGTATGTGGACCGGATGGTCCACTGGTGGCGGCAGGAAACTGGACTGTCAAGTCCAATTGATGTATCGCTCGTTCCGGCGAGCGAAGCGGCGGGAAAGCGGCGCGATGAGCGAAAAGCGCGGAACCGAGCGGCGTCTGACGACGCGGGGCGCGGCGACGCGGCGCCGCATCGTCGCGGCGGCGGCCGACCTCGCGATGCTGCGCGCAGCGGCGGCGTTGCAGGCCGAGCGCGTGCTCGCTGCGCACGGGCCGCTGCTCGAGGCGCTCGATTCGCTCGCCGCGATGCGCAGCTGGCGCGACGCCGTTCTGGCGCTCAACCGGCGGACCGGCTGTCCGCTCGGCGCGCTCGTCTATCAGTTGCCGCGCAGCGCCAGAGGCGCGCGGACGGCGGTCGGCGACGGGCTGGAGATATGGCGCCGGCGGATCGAGGAGGGGCTCGTCCGGATGCAGGCGCGCGGCGAACTCGCGCCTGGCGCCGCGCCCGCCGACATCGCGCTCGCTGTTCTCAGCGCCGTGCAGGGCGGCCTGCTGCTGTCGCGCAGCGCCAAGTCCGACCGGCCGCTCGCGCTCGCCTTCGACATGGCGCTCGCCCATGTCGCCGCGCAGGTTCGCAGCCGCCGCGCGGCGAGCCCGTCGAAGGCGTAGCCGCGCGGACCGCTCGCTGGTCGAACCGCTGCGTTCGCGGTAGCTTTCGCCTGCAACGCCTGGGCGGCGGGAGGCTTGTCATGACGCCGGAAGGACTGATCGTCCGCTTGAGCCGCCATGAGCCGAAAGAGACGATGGATCGGCTCGTCGCCGCGGTGACGGCGCGCGGCGCGGCGGTCGTGGCGCGCGTCAACCATGCGGCGGCCGCGGCGGCGGTCGGCCTAGCGCTGGCGCCGACCGAGGTTCTTATCTTCGGCAATCCAAAGGCTGGCACGCCGCTGATGCAGGCGGCGCTGACGATCGGGATTGATCTGCCGCTGCGCGCGCTCGTCTGGCGCGACGCGTCCGGGGCGACCCATGTCGGCTACAACGACCCGCGCTGGCTCGCCCGGCGGCACGGCGCCGAGGTCGGCAATGAGGCGATCCTGAAGGCGATGGCCGATTTTCTCGCCGCCGTCGCCGAGGAAGCGGCGACATAAAGGGACGCTCCGAAATCGGGACACAAATTGGCGCCTAACCCGTTGACTTCAATCTATCGCGTCACGGGTTTGCGCCGCGCGCCCGCCGCCATCGTCGCGAGCGACGAGACGCTGTCCAGACCGAACTGCGCGAGCGGCGGAAAATTGCCACGCAAGCTATTGAAGTCAGGCCTTCGCTCCGGAAAACGGCGCCCCGTGCGTCAGCCCTCCCGGCGCGGGCCCGCCGCTCGCCCAGTCGAGCAGCTCGACCGTGTGGACGACCGGCACCGCGGTCGCGCTGGCGATCTGGGTCAGGCAGCCGATGTTGCCGGCGGCGATGACGTCGGGCTTCAGTCGTTCGAGATGGCTTGCCTTGCGCGCGCGCAGCGCGGCGGCGGTCTCGGGATGGAGAATGTTGTAGGTCCCCGCCGAGCCGCAGCAGAGATGGCTCTCGGCCGGTTCGCGCACGACAAAGCCGGCGCGGCTAAGCAGCGCCTTGGGCGGCTCGACGATTCTCTGTCCGTGCTGCAGCGTGCAGGCGGCGTGGTAGGCGACGACGAGCGGCTTCGGCGCGGCGAAGGGGATATCGAGACCGGCGACATATTCGCTCACATCGCGCGTCCGCGCCGCCACCCGCGCCGCCTTGTCGGCGTAAGCGGGATCGTCGGCGAGCAGCGCGCCATAGTCCTTGATCGTCGCGCCGCAGCCCGACGCCGTGACGACGATCGCCTCGATCCCTTCGCCGTCGATCGCACGCGTCCAGGCGTCGATGTTGGCGCGCATCTGCGCACGCGCGGCGTCCTCGCGACCCATGTGGTGCAGTAGCGAGCCGCAGCAGCCTTCGCCCGGCGCGGGCGCGACGGCGATCCCGGCGCGGCGCAGGAGACGCTCGGTCGCGGCGTTGATTTCTGGGGCGAGCACGGCTTGCGCGCAGCCGGTCAGCAGCGCGACGCGACGGCGGGGCGCATCGGCGCTGGCGACGGGCGCCGCGACGGCTTCAGGGGGCAGACGCGCGCGACGCCTCCTCGCCAGCGCCAGCATCGCCGCGAGCTGCGGCCCGACGCGCGGCAGGGCGGCGATCAGCGGCGCGAACGGCTGCGCCAGCGCGCCGAGCTTGAGGCCAAGCGCGAACAGCGGGCGCGACGGCAACAGCCAAGCGAGCGCAGCGCGCATCAGCCGGTCAGGCAGCTGTCGCTTGTAGCGCGCCTCGATCAGGACGCGCGCGTGGTCGACCAGGCGGCGGTATTCGACGCCCGACGGACAGGTGGTCATGCAGGCGTTGCAGGATAGGCAATGGTCGATCGGCCAGACGTCGTCGTCGGTCGGCGCCCGGCCGCTCTCGAGCAGGTCCTTGATCAGATAGATGCGCCCGCGCGGCGAATCGCGTTCGTCGCCGCTGACGACATAGGTCGGGCAGGTCGCGGTGCAGAAGCCGCAATGGATACAGGAGCGCAGGATCCTCTCCAGCGCGCGGGTTTTCGGATCGGCGAGTTGCTCGGGGGCGAAATGGGTCTGCACGGTTCAAATCCCCGCGTACATGCGCCCGCGGTTGAACAGGCCGTCGGGGTCGAAGGCCGCCTTGACCCGCCGCGTCAGCGCGACGAGCGCAGGCGGCAGCGGTTGGAAGACCTCGACCGCGGCGCGCAAAGCGTCCGGCGCGCGCACGAGCGTCGCGTGGCCGCCGAACGGCGACAGCGCGGCGCGCACGGCGGCGGCGTCGGCCGGCGTCGGCGCCGTCGAAAGCCAGACGAGGCCGCCGCCGCAGTCGAACAGATGCGCCAGCGCGCGGGGACCCAGGCGGGCGAGGAAGTCGACGGCGCGAGACGGCTTGACGCCGACCCGCCAGACCGCGCGCTCGCGCGGCTCGGCGAGGAATTCGGCGTCGCGCAACGCGCGCCATAGCCGGCCCGAATCGTCGCCCTTCAGCACCCGCTCGGCGCCGAATTCGGCAAGCAGCGCCAGCAGCTTGTCGGCGCGATAGTCGACCGAGGCGGCGGCGCCCTCGACGCGCAGGAAGGTGCGCGAGAACTCGCGTCCCATTCCGGGCGACAGCATCGCCGCGCCGCTGACGCCGAACGGCGAACCGAGTGCGGCCGTCATCGCCGCGACCGCCCGCGCGTCGTCGAGGCGGCGGATGACGATGGTCGCTTCGCTCTGAGGCTTCGGCAGCAGCTTGAACGTCGCCTCGGTGAGGAAGCCGAGCACGCCTAAGGCGCCGCAATTGAGCTTGACCAGGTCGAGGCCGGCGACGTTCTTCATCACCCGGCCGCCGGTCATGATCGCTTCGCCGCGGCCGTTGACCAGTCTGAGGCCGATCACGCTGTCGCGCGCCGCCCCGGCGCTGACTCGGCGCGGGCCGGAAGCGTTGGCCGCGACCAGCCCGCCGATCGTCGGCTCGCCGCCGCCGCCGTAGAGCGCGCGATGGTCGATCGGCTCGAACGGCAGCATCTGCCCATGCGCTTCGAGCGCCGCCACGACAACGGCAAGCGGCGTTCCGGCCTTGGCGCGCAGGACCATCTCGGCCGGCTCGTGAAACACGATGCCGTTGAGCCGCGCGCTCGACAGGCGGCGCGCTCCCTCCGGCGGACGGCCAAGCCCGGCGCGCGAGCCGCCGCCGGCGATGTCGAGCGTCTCGCCCGCCCCACGCGCCTCGGCGACCACCGCGCAAGCTTCGGTTTCGTCGCTCGGCGTCAGCGTCGCGACTTCGTCGGCGATCACGCGCCTCTCCCTTCGAGCGGAAAGACCTTGGCCGGATTGAGCCGCGCGGCGGGATCGAACGCCGCGCGCACGCGCTTCTGCTGGGCGAGATCGGCCGCGCTATATTGGCAGGACATCAGATCGCGCTTCTCGATCCCGACGCCGTGCTCGCCGGTCAGGCTGCCGCCGAGCGCGACGCTCATCTTCAGAATTTCCATCCCCGCTTCTTCGGCCTTCTGCTGCTGGGCGGGATCGTTGACGTCGTAGAGGATGAGCGGATGCATGTTGCCGTCGCCGGCGTGGAAGACGTTGGCGACGCGCAAGCCGTAGGCGGCGCAGATCTCGCCGACGCGCTGCAGCGCCTCGGGCAGTCGCCCGGTCGGCACCGTGCCGTCCATGCAGATGTAGTCGGCGACACGGCCGGTCGCGCCAAACGCCGACTTGCGCCCCTTCCAGATCTGCGCGCTCTCCATCGCCGACATCGACTCGCGCATCACCCGCACGCCATGCGCCCTGGCGATCGCCGCGATGCCGGCGAGTTCGGCCGCCATCTCGGCTTCGCTCCCCTCGACCTCGACGATCAGCATCGCCTCGACGTCGAGCGGATAGCCGGCGTGAGCGAAGTCCTCGCAGATCGCGATCGCCGGCCGGTCCATATATTCCATCGCCACCGGCACGATTCCGGCGCCGATGATCGCCGCGACGCAGCGGCTGGCGTCGGCGCAGGAATCGAAGCCGAACAGCACCGGGCGCGCGCCCTCGGCGGCGCGGATCAGCTTGACCGTCGCTTCGACGACGATGCCGAGCTGCCCCTCCGAGCCGCAGACCAACCCTAGCCAGTCGAGCCCGGCGGCGTCGGGCTCGGCCCCGCCGAGGTCGAGGATGTCGCCGTCGAGGGTGACGAGCCGGACGCCGAGCAGGTTGTTGACCGTCACGCCGTATTTGAGGCAATGCGCGCCGCCCGAGTTCATGCCGACGTTGCCGCCGATGGTGCAGGCGAGCTGCGAGGAGGGGTCGGGCGCGTAGAAGAAGCCGTCCGCCGCCGCCGCTTCGGAAATGGCGAGATTGGTGACGCCCGCCTCGACCCGCGCATAACGGTCGGCGAGGTTGATCTCGAGGATGCGGTTCATCTTCGACAGGCCGAGGACGATCGCGTCCTCCTGCGGAATCGCGCCGCCGGAGAGCGAGGTGCCGGCGCCGCGCGGCACAATATTGACGCCGGCGTCGCGGCAGAACCGCATGATGCGCGCGACCTCGTCGACCGAGCGCGGCAGGACGACCGCGAGCGGCAGGCGGCGATAGGCGGTCAGCGCGTCGGTCTCGAACGCGCGCCGCCCGGCGAGGTCGGCGATCAGGCCATTGGCGGGCAGGATCGCCGCCAGGCCGGCGAGGATCTGGTCGCGCCGTTTAAGGATGGTCGGATCAGGCGGCGGAAACGCAATCTGCGCCATGGTCGAGGCCTCCCTAGCATCACGCGGCCGGCGGCCGGGCGCGGCGGGAATCATCCACGGAATGACGAGCCGCCGCAAGACGACTTACGGCGCGATGCGCCCCTGCGGCGGCTCAGCGCCGTCGGGTCAGCCCTAAGGCCCGGGTGATGATCCGGTCGAGCGGGCGCTTGGGCAGCAGCAGCGGCAGCGTCCAGTTGAAGAACTTGCCGCGCAAGATCGCGTAGCGCGCCCGCGGCTTCGGCGCCGTCAGCGCGAGATGGATCGCTTCGCCGATCGCCTCTGGCGGCAGGCCTTTACGCCCGCGCTCGACGAAGACCTTCTTGAACCGCTTCAGCGCGGGGCCGTAATCGGTATTGGCGTAAGCCGAATCGTCGGTCGCTTCGGCCTTGTCCCAGATCGGCGTGACGATCGCGCCCGGACCGATGACGACGACGTCGATGCCGTAGATCGCCAATTCGCGGCGCAGGCTGTCGCTGAACGCCTCCAGCGCGTGCTTCGACATCGCGTAGTCGCCGAGAAACGGCGCGGCGATCCTGCCGGCGACCGAGGTGATGTTGACGATCCGTCCTGGGTCGCCGGTCAGCGACCGATCGGCGCCGAGCAGGGGAATGAAGGCCTGGCTCACGCGCGCCGCGCCGAGCACGTTGACGTCGAGCACCCATCGGATCTGGTCGATCGGCTGATGCGCGAGCGGTCCGCCCAGCGCAAGGCCGGCGTTGTTGACCAGACCCTTGAGCGTGCGCCCGTCGAGCTTCACCCGGGTCTCCTCGGCGGCTCGCCGCACGGCGTCGGCGTCGGTGACGTCGAACAGCAGCGGCTCGACCGCCTCGCCGAATTCCTGGCGCAGCGATTCCGCGTCGGCGACCTTGCGCACGCCGGCGAAGACCCGCCAGCCGTGGCCGACGAGGACCTTGACCGCGCTGCGGCCGATGCCGGTCGAAGCGCCGGTGACGACTGCGTCCAAGGCCATGGATGGTTCCATTCTCGAAATGCGGCCGCCGCAGCGGGCGACGGCGAGGCGCGGCCTAGACCGCCACCGGTTGCGGGATCATGCCTTTGGCGCCGAACACGCGACGATAGCGCGCGATCTCTTCGGGCGACCCGAGCACCTTGTTGGGATTGTCGGAGAGCTTGACCGCCGGCCGCCCGTCGACGTCGGCGACTTTGCAGACGATCGAGATCGCCTTCAGTTCGCCGTCGATCCCGTCGGTCGCGCAGCCCTTGAAGTCGTTGGTGAGGTTGGTGCCCCAGCCGATCGAGACGTTGAGGCGGCCGCGCAGCGCCCTGACTGCGGTCTCGATCGTGTCGATGTCCATTCCGTCGGAAAGGACGAGCAGCTTTTCGTGCGGATTGCGCCCGCGCTTGCGCCACCAGGCGATCAGCTCCTGCGCCGCCGCCATCGGCTCCTTCGAATCCGGGCGGGCGCCCTTCCAGTCCGCCACCCAGTCAGGCGCGCGCGCCAGGAAGTCGGTCGAGCCGAAACAGTCGGGCAGCACGATCAGCAGATTGCCGCCATACATGCGCGCCCAGTCGCGCAGCACTTCGTAAGGCGCCTGCCGCATCGCCTCGTCGTTGTCGGCGAGCGCGGCGTAGACCATCGGCAACTCGTGGGCGTTGGTGCCGATCGCCTCGAGCCCGGTGTCCATCGCGTGCTTGATGTTCGAGGTGCCGATGAAATTGTCGCCGAGGCCCTCCTGCAGCGCCTCGACGCACCAGCGCTGCCACAGAAACCCATGGCGGCGACGGGTGCCGAAATCGGAGATCTTCAGAGGACCCTCGGCGGCGAGCGTGCGCAGCCGTTCGACCTTGCTCCACAGCTTGGCCTTGGCGCGGGCGTAGAGCACGTCGAGATTGAAGCGGCTCATGCCGCGCATGGCGGCGCGCGCGCGCAGTTCGTTGATGATCGCCAGCGCCGGGATCTCCCACATCGTCGTATGCGTCCACGGTCCGGCGAAGCGCAGTTCGTATTGCCCGTCCTTGCGGGTCAGCTCGTATTCGGGCAGGCGGAAGTCGGCCAGCCATTCCATGAAATCAGGCTCGAATATCTGCCGGTCGCCGTAAAATGTGTTGCCGGCGAGCCAGATCAGCTCGTTCTTGGCTAGGCGCAGCGAACGCGCGTGGTCGAGCTGGTCGATCAGTTCGCGCTCGTCGACGATGTCGGCGAGGCGGACCTCACTGGTCCGGTTATGGAGCTGGAAGGTGACTTGGCGGTCGCGATGCAGCTTCCAGATCATCTGCTGCATCAATAGCTTATAGAAATCGGTGTCCAGCAGCGTCCGCACGATCGGGTCGATGCGGAACGTGTGGTTGTAGACACGCGTGGCGATATCCGGGATCATGCCTTCATAACATTAGGGTGCGCAGGGACGAGCGACAAGGGCGGCGCGCCGGCCAAGCGCCAAGCCGCCGCGAGAGGGTGATCGAAACGTGTCGGAAAGCCAAGCGGCAAAGACGCAGCTTCGCGTCGGCCTGTTCGTCACCTGTCTCGTCGACCTGTTTCGCCCGACCGTCGGCTTCGCCGCGGTCAAGCTGCTGGAGGACGCCGGCTGCAAAGTCATCGTTCCGAAGCAGACCTGCTGCGGCCAGCCGGCCTTCAATTCCGGCGACCGCGCCGACGCCCAGGCGATCGCCCGCCGCAACATGGAAACCTTCGCCGGTTGCGATTACGTGGTGGCGCCGAGCGGCTCATGCGCCGGCATGCTCGCCAGACACTACCCGGAACTGTTCGCCGACGAGCCGGACATGGCGATCAAGGCCGTCGCCTTCTCCGCCAAGTGCCGCGAGCTGACGAGCTTCCTGGTCGATACGCTCGGCGTGACCAGCGTCGCGGCGCGTTTTTCCGGCGTCGCCGTCTACCACGATTCCTGTTCGGGCTTGCGCGAACTCGGCGTGCGCGACCAGCCGCGCAAGCTGCTCGCCAGCGTCGAAGGCCTGAGCCTGGTCGAACTCGACGAGGCCGACGTCTGCTGTGGCTTCGGCGGAACCTTCGCGGTCAAGTACGGCGAACTCTCCGACGCAATCGTCGCGCGCAAGAGCGACAAGATCGTCGCGACCGGCGCCGACACCCTGCTCGCCGGCGATCTTGGCTGCCTGATGAACATGGCGGGCAAGCTGCAGCGCCAGGGCCGCGCGGTGAAGGCGCGCCATGTCGCCGAGGTGCTGGCCGGCATGACCGACGAGCCGGCGATCGGCGAGCCCGCTGAGGACGAAGCGAAGTGAGCGTCGCCGGCGCCACGCCGCGCTTCAAGGACAATGTCCACGACGCGCTCAATGACCAGCGCCTGCAGGGCGCGCTGCCGCACGCGAAGAATTTCATCGGCAGGCGCGCCGACGCCGTGGCGCGCCTGCCGGAGTTCGACGCGCTTCGCGACAGCGCCCGTGCGATCAAGGACCACACGCTCGCCCATCTCGATCTCTATCTCGAAGCCTACGAGCGCAAGGTCGTCGAGGCGGGCGGCCGCGTGCACTATGCGCGCGATTCCGAAGAAGCGGTCGAGATCATCCTCGGCATCTGCGAGGCGCGTGGCGCCAAGGTGGTGACCAAGGGCAAGTCGATGATCTCCGAGGAGATCGGCCTCAACGCGGCCTTGGAGCGAAAAGGCATAGATGCGGTCGAGACCGACCTCGGCGAATATGTCATCCAGCTGCGCGGCGAGGCGCCCTCGCACATCATCGCCCCGGCAATCCACGTCACCCGCGACGATATCGAGGCCGATTTCCGCCGTGTCCACCGCGATCTCCCGCCGGACCGAGACCTTTCGCGGCCCGAGCAGCTACTTGGCGAGGCGCGCGCGATTCTGCGCGACCGCTTCCTTTCCGCCGATGTCGGCCTGACCGGCGCCAATTTCCTTGTCGCCGAGACCGGGACGTCGATCATCGTCACCAACGAGGGCAACGGCGACCTGACCCAGACCTTGCCCAAGGTCCATGTCGTCCTCGCCTCGCTCGAAAAGATCACCCCGACGCTCAACGACGTGGCGCAGATTCTGCGCGTGCTCGGCCGCTCGGCGACCGGCCAGGACATGTCGGTCTACACCACGCTGTCGACCGGCCCGCGCCGGCCGGGCGACCCCGACGGGCCAGAGGCATATCACGTCGTGCTGCTCGACAACGGCCGCTCTGCGACGCTCGGCGGCCCGTTCGCCGAGATGTTGCGCTGCATCCGCTGCGGCGCCTGCATGAACCATTGTCCGGTCTATCATGCCGTTGGCGGCCACGCTTACGGCTGGGTCTATCCCGGGCCGATGGGCGCGGTGCTGACGCCGCTGTTGATCGGCGTCGCCGAGGGCGGCCAGTTGCCCAACGCGTCGACCTTCTGCGGCCGCTGCGAAGAGGTCTGTCCGATGCGCATCCCGCTGCCGAAGCTGATGCGCAATTGGCGCGAACGCGAGTTCGAGCGCCGCCTGACGCCGCCGCTCGCGCGCGCCGGGCTGCGGCTATGGGTGTTCTTCGCCAAGCGGCCGGCGCTCTATCGGCTCGCCGTCGAGCCGGCGATGCGCGCGCTCGGCCTGATCGGCCGCCGCCGCGGCCGTTTCGCCTGGTTGCCGTTCGCCGGCGGCTGGACGCGCTGGCGCGATCTCGCCGCGCCGCAGGGCGCGACCTTTCAGAGCCGCTGGCGGGCGAAGAGCGGGGCAGTCGAATGAGCGCGCGCGAGGAGATCTTCGCCTCGATCCGCCGTTCGCTGAACGTCGGGCCGGTCGATGCGCCGCGTCGCGACGCGGTCGCCGCGCGGCTCGCTCACGCGCCGGTCGGGATCGTTCCGCGCCGCGGCCACGGCGAGGCGGCCGAGCGGCTGGCGACCTTCAAGTCCGAGGCGGAGCGCGTCCAGGCGACGATCGCCGAGGCCGCGGCGGCCGCCGACGTTCCGGCCGAGATCGCGCGCTACCTGCGCGAAAACAACCTGCCGGCGACCCTACGCTTCGGCGACGACCAGCGCCTCGCAGACATGCCGTGGGCGGCGACCGCGCTCGAAATCGCACGCGGCCCCTCCGAGGGCGACGATCTCAACGCCGTCAGCGCCGCCTTCGCCGCCGTGGCCGAGACCGGGACGCTGGCGCTCCTCTCCGGCTCGGACAATCCGACGACGCTCAACTTCCTGCCCGACAACCATTTCGTCGTCGTCTTCGCCGCAGACGTCGTCGCCGACGTCGAAAGCGTCTTTGCCCGGCTGAAGGCGGCCTATGGACCCGGCGCGCTGCCGCGCACGGTCAATTTCATCACCGGCCCGTCGCGCTCGGCCGACATCGAGCAGACCCTGCTGCTCGGCGCCCATGGGCCGAGGAGGCTGCATATTGTTGTCGTCGGCGCCGGTTAGCCTCGCCGCCCCAAACTGGCCTTCGTGGCGATTTAGTAACCATCCCGTAGCTAAGAAACAGAATGCGACGGGGTCCTTGACGATGGCGTTTCGACGGCTTTTGGCGGGCGGACTGATCGGGCTTGCGCTCGTCTGCGCGGCGACGGCGGCGTTCGCCGAGGACGCGGCCGCGCTGGCCCCGGCGGCCGCGCTCAACCCGGCGGCGATCCCAATCCCGGCCCCCATCCCCGTTCCTGCCGCCGTCCCCGCCGCCCAGGCGCAGCCCGGCGCCGCCTATTCGCCCGGCGCCCTCGCCGCGACGCCGGGCGCCGTCCCGATCCCCGTCGTCGCCGCGCCGGCCAAGCCGAAGAAGATCGCTCCGCCGCCGCCGCCGCTCGAAACGGCGCTGTCGAGCGATCCCGCGCCGACGCTGACCGCCGACACCGCCGCCCTGACGGCCAAAGCGGCCGACCGCTACGCGGCGATCGAAGCGGCGGGCGGCTGGCCGACCGACATCGCGCCGCTCGGCCCCCATTCAAAAGGTCCCGAGGTCGCCGACCTGCGCCGCCGTCTGGCGATCGAAGGCGATCTCGATCGCGCCGCCGCCGAAGGGCTGCGAACGCTGGCGTGGGACGCCGACCTCACGGCTGCGGTCAAGCGCTTCCAGGCGCGCATGGGCCTGCGTCCGACCGGGATCGTCGCCGGCGCGACGCTGAAGGCGCTCAACGCGCCGGCGAGCGTGCGCGCGCAAGAACTCGCGGCGAGCGCGCGCCGCCTCGCCGATGTGACATTCGGGTTCGGCGAGCGCTATGTCGTCGTCAACCTGCCGGCGACCGCGGTCGAAGCGGTCGAGAACGGCGCGGTCGTCCACCGTTACGCGGCGATCGTCGGCGACGTCGATCATCCGTCGCCTCAGATCGCCGCCCATATCGCAGCGATCAATCTCAATCCGACCTGGACCGTGCCGGTCTCGATCATCAAGAAGGAAATCATCCCGCGCATGCAGCGCGATCCCGGTTATCTTGCGCGCGAAAAGATCCGCATCCTCGATTCGACCGGCGCGGAGATCGACCCCAAGCGCATCGATTGGTCGACCGAGCGCGCGGTCAATTACACGCTGCGTCAGGATTCGGGCGCCGGCAATTCGCTCGGCGCGATCCGCATCGACATGCCCAACAAGCTCGCCGTCTACATGCACGACACGCCGTCGAAGCGCTTGTTCGGCGCCGACTACCGCTTCTTGAGCCACGGCTGCGTGCGGGTGCAGGGCGTCTACGATCTCGCCGCTTGGCTGCTCGACGGCGCGAGCGGCGCGCCGCTCGGCGGCGCCTGGGACAAGGATGCGCTCGTCGCCGAGACCAAGACCGGCGCGCGCGAGGACATCAAGCTGACGCGCTCGACGCCGGTGATCTGGGTCTATCTCACCGGCTGGGCGAGCGCCGACGGCGCCGCCAATTTCCGCAACGACGTCTATGGCCTCGACGCCGCGGCGGACGCGTCGGCGGGCGTCGCGCCGGCCTCGCCGTTCGATGAGGCGTTGCGCCCGGCGCCCTTCGCCGCCAACGCCCAATGACGGCTTCGCGGCCCTTGCAGAACCGCGTCGATCCCTACGGCGCGCTCGTCGCCGTCGCCGCACGCGGCGCGCTGATGGGCAATCGCGGCGGCCGCTTTCATCGCCCCGACCAGACCCTCGGCCGCCGCCGCTGGGCTTCGCGCCAATGGATCTCGTGCCTGTGCGCATTCCGGGGCCGCCGTCGCCGCGTGTGGGGCGCGAGCTACACCGAGCTGTTCTTTCTCGACGAGCCGACGGCGCTCGCCGCCGGCCACCGACCGTGCTTCGTCTGCCGCCGCGCCGACGCGGAGGCGTTCCGCGACGCGTTCGTCGCCGGGACGCGAAGCGCGCCCGCGATCGACGAAGTCCTCCACCGTGAGCGGCTTGCCGAGCTTCCCGGCCGCATCGTCGAGCGCCCGCTCGCCGGGTTGCCCGACGGGACGATGATCGAGCGCGACGGCCGACCCTACGGGGTGCGCGGCGCGGCGTTGCTGCCATGGAGCTTCTTCGGCTATGGCGCGCCCGAGGCGCGCCCGGCGAGCGAAGCGGCTCGCGTGCTGACGCCGCCGGCTATTGTCGCCGCGCTCGAAGCCGGTTATCGCCCGCGTTGGGCCGAGGATCTTTCCTGATGACGATTCGCCTGTTTGCGCGCGGTCGGTTCGCGCTCGTCGCGCTCGCCGGCGCTTTGCTGCTCGCCGCCTGCGGCGAGGTGCCGCTGGCGCCGATCGATTCGCGGCTGGCGCGGCGCCTCGACAATGTCCGGCTCGATCCCGGCGCCGCGGAATCGGCGATCAACGCCTATCGCTCGAGCCGCAGCCTCAAGCCGCTGCGGCTCGATCCGGCGCTGACCGCGATGGCGCAGCGCCAGGCCGACGCGATGGTCGCCGGCGATGCGCTGTCGCACGGCGTCGGCGGCCCGTTCCCGACGCGACTCGCAGCCGCCGGAATCGTCACGACCGAGGCAGGCGAGAATCTCGGCGCAGGCTATTTTTCGCTCGACGAGGCGATGACCGGCTGGCGCGGCTCGGCCGAGCACGACGCCAACCTGCGCATGCCCGGCTTCACCCGCATGGGCGTCGCCATCGCCAAGAGCCCGAACACCCATTACGGCGTCTATTGGGCGCTGGAGCTCGCCGCCGACCAGCAGCGTCCGTCGGATGCGCTGCGCACAGGCGGCTTTTGAGCCGTCGCAGCCTTGACCGCGCGCGTCGCTTACGGCTTTCATGACCGGCGCGTCGCGAAGAAAAGAGCGACCAAACGGGAACGCCAAAGGGAGGACATGATGATTCGCCGCTTGACGCTGGCGGCTGCGGCCGCCGTCGCCTTTTCGTCCGCCGCCTTCGCCGCCGACGTGGTCGGCGAATGGAAGCGTGACGACGGCAAGTCCAAAGTGCGCTTCGCGCCCTGCGGCGGCGGCGCGGTCTGCGGTTCGGTCACCTGGCTGCGCGACGCCGACAGCCCGGCCAAGGTCGGTCAGCAAGTGTTCTTCGACATGAAGCCGAACGGCGAGGGAACCTGGGCCGGCTCGGCGTTCAATCCCGACGACGGCCGCGCCTACTCCGGCAAGATGACGCTGGCGGGCGAACATCTGACGACCGCCGGCTGCGTCTTCGGCGGCCTCATTTGCAAGTCGTACGACTGGACGCGCGCGCGATGACGCGCGCTGTCCGCGTCGGCTTGGGGCTCGCGGCGCTGGCCGCGTCGCCGGCGATGGCGCTCGACTGTCAGCGCGCGGCGACGCCGAGCGAGAAGGCGATTTGCGCCGATCCGATCGCGCTCGCCGCCGATTCCGATCTCGGCAAGGCGTTCGATGCGTTGCGCGCCTCTCTCGATCCGAAGGGCAGGACGCAGCTTGTCGCCGCTCAAGTCGCGTGGCTGGGCTTACGCGACTCGAATTGCGCCGACGAGAAGGGCCCGGCGCTCGGCGCCTGCCTCGCCCGCGAGACCCGCGCGCGCGTCGCCTTCCTCGCCGGCGCGCCCGAGGCGGGGCCCGGCGCGCCGGGCCGACTCGCGCCAGTCTTCCGCATGCAGAAAGGCGGCAAGGGCCGCACCGACGTCGACGTGCAACTGCTGAAGTTCGTCGACGCCGCAACGCCGGCCGAGCGCGCGTTCAACGCCGCGGTCGACCGACTGACCAACGACCTCGAGAATCCAGGCAAGGACGATCCGCTCGCCGACCAATGGTCCTATATGTGGTCGATGCGCATGGCCTACGCTTCGCCGCGGCTGATCTCGGCCCACGCCGACGGCGATTCGTTCATGGGCGGCGCCCACCCCAATTCCTACAGCGTCAACGTCAACATCGATGGCGCGCGCGGCCGCGAGGCGACGTTCGCCGACATGCTCGACAAGCCGGCGGCGGACAAGATCTTCGCGCTGTGCCTGAAGCAGGTGCGCGACCAGAAGTCGGCGCGAGAGGGGTCGGCCGACGACGATTCCGGCGCGCCGAAGACGCTCGCCGAAAGCGTCGCCGAGGCGACTGCCGACCTCAAGGCGTGGAGCTTCGGCGCCGACGCTGCGACGGTCTCGTACGATCCCTACGCGGTCGGCGCCTATGTCGAGGGCGCATTCTCCTGCAGCGTGCCCTACGCGACGCTGCGGCCGTCGGCGCGCGCCGATTTTCCGTTGCCGTGAGCGTCGACGCTCAGGCGCTGCGCAGCGTCGCGATGCGCGAGCCCGGCTCGAAACGCGTCGCGTGCCGACTGACCAGCGGTTCGAGCGACGGCGGAAAGCGGAATTGGTTGCGGCCGGCCGCTTTGGCCTCGTAAAGCGCGCGGTCGGCGAGCCCGTAAAGGCGGTCGAAGCCGTCGCCGTTCTCGCGCAATGCGATTCCCGCCGAGACCGTCACCCGCAAGGTGATGTCGTCGATCAGGATCGGCGTCGCTCGCAGGCGATCGCGGAACGCGAGCAGGCGCTCGACCATGTTCTCGAGCGAGGCGCGCGACGTCAGCAGCGCGAATTCCTCGCCGCCGATCCGCGCGACGAGGCCGAGGGCGCCGAGCTCCTCCTGCATCATCCGGCCGACCGTGCGCAGCGCCATGTCGCCGACGAGATGGCCATAGGCGTCGTTGACCGACTTGAAGCGATCGAGGTCGAAGATCGCCAGCGCCAGCACTTCGGCGAGCGAAGACTCCGCGTCCTCGATCAGCGCCCGGCGGTTGGAAAGGCCGGTCAGGGAGTCGATGCGGCCCAACGCGTCGGCGAGTTCCTTGGCGCGAAACAGTTCGAGATGGGTGTGCCCGATCGAATAGGCGATCGGCGTCGCGATGGCCAGACAGACTGCCGTCGTGACCGACCATGACCGCAGGCATCGCTCCCAATCGACGAAGAAAGCGAGCTGGTTGACGACGTCGACGGCGAGGGCGAAGGCGAGTGCGAACGCCGTGACCAACGCCACGTAGCGCAGCAGCTCGCGCTCATTGCGGATCGTTGGACGCGCGACGGCGCCGAAGGCTTTCATGGACGCGACTCCGCCTGGCTCTCCTGCGGCCGGCGCGCGTCCATCGATAGCGTTTATCCGCTAACGGCGGTTTAATCGATTTGTCGCAAATCGCGCCGCTTTGTGTCCGGCCGGGCGGCGCTTTACTGCGCCGCTTTGGCGCCAGGGAAAGCGACCTCGACCAGCGTCCCCTGCTGCTTGCGGCTCTTGATCGAGAAGTCGGCGTGGTTGGCCTCGGCGAGCGCCTTGGTCAGCGGCAAGCCGAGGCCGGCGCCGCCAGCCCGCTGAGCCGCGTCGCCGACCTGGCGGAACGGTTCGAGCGCCGCGGCGATCTCATTCTCGTTCATGCCGACGCCGGTGTCGCGCACGCGGATGACGGCGGCGCCGGCCTCGTCGAGCGCGGTCGAGACGATCACCTGTCCGCCCGGTTCGTTGAACTTCACCGCGTTGGAGAGCAGGTTGAGCAGGATCTGGCGCAGCGCCCGCTCGTCGGCCATCACCGGCGGCAGGCGCTCCAACAGCGACAGGCGCATGATGATGCGCTCCTGCGCCGCTTGCGGCTGCATCAGCGAGACGCATTCGCGCACGACCCGGTTGGCGTCGACCGGCGCGAACTCGAGCTCGAGCTTGCCCGCCTCGATCTTGGCGAGATCGAGCAGGTCGTTGGCGAGGCTCATGACGTGCCGCGCCGAAGCGTGGATGTCGCGGACGTAGTCCTTGTAGCGGTCGTTGCCGATCGACCCGAACCGCTCCTCCATCATCACTTCGGCGAAGCCGAGAATCGCGTGCAGCGGCGTGCGCACCTCGTGACTGACGCGGGCAAGGAACTCGGTCTTGCGCGCGTTGGCCTGTTCGGCGGCGTCGCGCGCCGTCTCCAGCGCGCGTTCGGTCGCCTTCGACATTCCGAGGTCGCGCAAGGCTGCGCAGTAGCGCGCCAGCGCGCCGGCGGAGACGAAGCGCGCCAGAGTCAAAGCGAGGGCAAGCGTTTGGCCGCGCCGGTCGCGGCCGGAGAGTTCCTCGCCGCCGCGCGCCGGCGGCTCCTCGCGCCGCGCCCGTTCGAAGCACGCCGCCGCTTCGCTCTGGCTCTGCGGCGCAAACAGAATGAGGAAGCTTTCGCCCGCCACTTCCCTGGCGTCGTAGCCGAACAAGGCCTCGGCGCCGCGGCTCATGGCGAGGACGCGCCCCGACTCGTCGAGCGTGACGACCCCGTCGGCGGCCGAATCGAGCAGCGCCTTGAGATCGCGCGCCTCGCGTTCGAAATTGCGCAGCCGCTCCTGGTATTCGACCTCGCGCGATCGGCGCAGCGACAGCAGAGTCGCCGGCGCGCCGTCCCAAGCGATCGCTTCGGCCAGCGCGTCGACGGCGATCAACTCGCCCCCCAATGCGACCAGCGGAATGGCGCCGCCCTCGCCCGATTCGGCCAGGGTCTGCGCGTCGCGGCCGCGGAACATGCGTTTGAGGCCGTCGGCGGCGCGAAACTCGGACAGATCGTGGTAGCCGGCAAGCTCAAGCAGCGTGCGGTTGAGGTAGAGCGGCTCGCCGGCGCGCAACACCATCGCGCCGATCGGCAGCAGGTCGAGCAGCGCTTCCGCATTGGCGCCGGCAACGCCTGAGGCGACCGCGGCTGGCTCGACGGCGGGCGGCGGGGCGAGGTCGAGGAGGTCGCGCGGCGCGCCGTCGTCGCCGTGGCTCGGCAGGCGCGCGCCGAGCGCGCGGGCGATTTCGCGGAACGCGTCGCGTTCGTGGCTGGAGAGTTCGACATTGTCGTCGTCGCCGCGGCGCGCTTCGGCGGCGGGGGGGAGCGGCGGCGTCGCGCCAGGGCGGATCGGCACGACGTTGGCGGCGGCGAGCGGCGCTGCCGGACGCAACACGACGATTTCGGCGCTGCGTTCGGCCGGCGGCGTCGGTCGGACCGGCGGCGCGGGCGCAACGGCCTCCTGCGGCGGGTTCGGCGGCGCCTCGGCCGCGGCTTCAGCCAGCGGGGACTCGGCCACAGCCTCGGCGGGCGGCGCGCTTGGCGCGTCCGGCGCCGCCTGATCGGCGAACAGTCCGAACCCACGCCAGCCGGCGAAGCGGCGGTCGCGATCGAATTCCGGCGCGCCGGACATCAACGCCAAGCGAGCGCCGTCCTTTTCGCCCCAGCTCATCGGCAGCGCGGCGAAAGTGCGGCGCGCCGCCAGCGCGTCGGCGAGCTTGCCGTCGCGATCGAAGCCGGCGCGGGCGCGGAACGTCGCCAGCGTTTCGCCGGTCTGCGGCGCGTGGTCGCCGAAGGCGTCCGCCAGCGCTGGGTCGACGGCGCCGAAACGCTCTTCGCCGTCGAGACGCCAGAGGAAGCGCCGCGGCGGCGGCGCGCGCTGCGGCTCGGGCGGCGGCGCGGCGGCGCGGATTTCGTCGGGCGTCGGCGGCGTGGCGAGGACCAGCCGGTCGCCGATCCTTCCGCACAGCAGCGCCAGCGGCAGCGGCCGCCGGCCGAGCCAGAAGCGCAGCGATTCGACCCGCGGCGGACCGGCCGCCGCAGCCTCGGCGAGGCCGGTCAAGCGCCGCGCGCCGGGGCTCGAAGGCGAGAAGAGATGCGCCTCCAGCGCGGCGAGGTCGGGCGCGGCGAACAGGGTCAGCGCCGCCGGATTGGCGAACAGGACCCGCGGGGGCCGGCCGACGGCCACGATCGTCGCCGCTCCGCGGGCGAGCCGCTCGGCGAACGGCGACCCCGCCAGCAGGGCGGCGGTCTCCTCGGCGCTGGCTACGGCTCTTTCGGAATCCATCGGCGGTGATGCGGTTGCGGGCGTCGGCGCGGCGAAAAGCGCACGGCAAAGGCATGCTTACCAAAAACTTAACGGTTGCGCTCGCCTTTCGTGCGCGCCATCCCCCGCCGCCCGGCAAAACGGTTAACGCGTGTTGCGGCGCAAAATTATGTTGCACTGCAGCAATGATTAGTCTATATGCCCGCCAACCAAAACCGCCGACGAGAGGACGCCGCAGGCGAGACCGACCATGACCAACCCCCCGTTTGAGATTCCCAACGAGCTTCGCGATTTCGCCGAACGCAGCGTCGACCAGGCGCGCAAGGCGTTCGAGGGCTTCGTCACCGTCGCCCAGAAGACGATCGGCGCGGCCGACGACGCCGCCGAGGCGGCGCAGAAGAACGCGAAGTCGGTTGGCGCGCAGGCGCTGAGCTTCACTGAGCAAAACGTCAACGCCGCCCTCGATCTCGCCCACAAGCTGGTTCAGGCCAAGGATCCGCAGGAGGCTTTCGCGCTGCAAAGCGAGTTCCTCAAGAGCCAGCTCGTCAGCCTCCAGGCCCAGGCCAAGGAGATCGGCGCCCTGATCCAGAAGAGCGCGACGCCCGGCGCCAAGTGATCGACGACGCGTCGTCGAAAACCCACTCATTCGCCGCCAATAGGGGGAATCCGAACATGGCGACCGCTCCAAGGAAAACCGCCCTCCCCGCCGGGCCGGTCGAGCCCGCCGCTTCCGTCGCTGAAAGCGTCGCCGCGCCGGCCCCGAGCCCTTCGCCGCAAATCTTCGCCGCGCCGGACGCGACGCTGGCTGAGTTGCACGGTCAGCTGCGCGCGGCGGCCGAAAAGGGTCTCGCCGAGACTCGCTCCGCTTATGTGAAGACCAAGGTCGCCGCCGAAGCGGCCGCCGACGCGCTGGAGACGAGTTACGCCGCCGCTCGCGCCGGCGTCGTCGCGATCAACGTCAAGGCGCTCGAATTGCTGACGGCCAACGTCGAAGCCAATTTCGATTTCCTCAAATTGGCGTTCGGCGTCGGCGGCTTCGCCGACTATGTCGCGCTGCAAGGCGAATTCGCCAGCGCTCGCCTCGACGCCGTCGCCGGCCAGGCCAAGGCGATCGGCGAATTGGCGCAGAAGACCGCCCTCGAAGCGCTCGAGCCGATCAAGGCGCAGGTCGAAAAGAGCTTCAAGCTCGCCCTCTGACGGCCCCCTTTCGGCGCGGTCCGGGCGCCCCGCCCGCGCCGCCGGCGGGCCGCCTTTAGGCGGCTTGCAAGCGCCGGGCTTTGACACTAGTTTCCCGCCCGTCGCCGCCATAGCTCAGTTGGTTAGAGCGCTAGATTGTGGATCTAGAGGTCCCCCGTTCGAGCCGGGGTGGCGGTACCATCCTCTTCCGCACGGCTGAGTTGAAGCGCAGCGCTTGTCGCTAACGCTCGGTCATCGCCTCAGAGACCGTCTTGGCGAGCGGCGACAGCAGGTAATCGATCACTCGCCGGCTCTCGGTCTTGATGTCGACGGTCGCCGTCATGCCCGGCGTCAGAGGGATCGTCGCGCCATCGACGCGCATCGCCGTTTCGTCGATCGCCACGGTTACGGGAAAGACGAAGCTCTGCGCCTGGCCGGGCGCGGCCGATTCGGGGGCGTTGCCGGGCGTGGTGGCGTTGGCGAGCGAACGCTTCGCCTGCTGTTCGTCGACCGCCGCCGCGGCGATGGCGACGACCTTGCCGTGCAGCGCGCCGAAGCGGGTGAAAGGGAAGGCGTCGAGTTTGACGGCGACTTCCTGGCCGACGCGGACGAAGCCGATATCCATGTTGGCGACCAGCGCCTCGACCTGCAGCGCGCCGTCGGTCGGCGTCACCGTCGCCAACTGCTGGCCGGCGCCGACGACTTGGCCGAAGGTCGTCACCGACAGTTGCTGCACGATGCCGTCGATCGGCGCGTAGAGCTTGGTGTTGGCGAGGCGTGCGGTCGCCTTGGCGAGCGCTTGGCGCGCCTCGTCGGCCTTGCGCGACGCCTCTTCCGCCTTGTTCTCGTTTTCGGCGATGAACTGCGACAGAGCCTTGGTCTTTTCGCTCTGCAGCTCGCCGATCGCGGCGTCGGTCTCGATCAACTGGCCTTGGTCGGAGGCGAGCGAGGACTGCGAGCGCTGCAGCTCCTCCTTGGCGTCGTAAAGGTTGATTTTGGTGCCGACCTTGAGGTCGATCGCTTGCTGGCGAGTGGCGACGCGATCGTTCAGCGTCTCGATCAGCGCCGTCTGATAGGCGATGCTCATGCGCAGTCGCTGCAATGTCGCCTGTTTCTGGGCGATCTGCTTGTCGAGCGCGCGCAGCGCGTCGGCGAGCTGGCTGAGATCGGCTGACAGCACGGCTTCTTCGCGCGCCTGCATGCCGTCCGGCGGCGGCTCGCCCCAATCGATCTTGCCCTGCGGATTGGCGGCGAGCGCTTCGAGCGCCGGCAAGGGCGCGCTGTTCTCGGCGCTCGCGCGTTGCGCGGCGCGCGCGGCGTCGATCGCCAGCCGGCGGCGGGCGATTTCGCTCAAGCCGGCCTGCAGCGCCTCGCGCGCCTCGCGTTCGTCGGCGGCGGATTCGGCGGGGTCGAACTCGAGCAGCAGGTCGCCGGCCTTGACCAACTGGCCGTTGTCGACCCGGATGGCGGCGACCTTGCCGGGATCGAGCGCCTGGATGACTTTGACCCGCCCCGTCGGCTCGAGCTTGCCGGGCGCGACGGCGTTGACGTCGAGCCGGCCGAAGAATGACCAGGCGAAGGCCGCCGCGAAGACGGCGCAAATCGTCAGCATGGTCACGACCGGCAGCGGCGAAGGCGGCGTCTCGAGGATCTCCAGCGCCGCGGGCAGGAACTGCCGGCTACGACCGGAGACGGACGAGGCGGCGCGGCGGCCGGCGGAGCGCGCGTCGCTCATCGCAGTCGCCGCTCCGGCTCGGATTGCAGTTGCCAAAGCCGCGCATAAAGACCGTCAGGACGGTCGAGCAGTTGCTCGTGCGTGCCGACCTCGACGATCTCGCCGCCCCGCATGCCGACGATGCGGTCACACTCGCGCACCGCGGCGAGGCGGTGGGCGATGATGATCACCGTGCGGCCGCGCACGATCGCGCGCATGTTGCGCTGAATGACGCGCTCGCTCTCGTAGTCGAGCGCCGAGGTCGCTTCGTCGAGGATGAGGATGCGCGGATTGGTGACCAGCGCGCGGGCGATGGCGACGCGTTGGCGCTGGCCGCCCGACAGGTTGGCGCCGCGCTCCTCGATGATCGTGTCGTAGCCTTGCGGCAGTTGGGCGATGAACTCCTCGGCGCCGGCGAGCCGCGCCGCTTGCATCACCAGCGCGCGCGGCGCGGCGGGATCGGCGAGCGCGATGTTCTCGTGGATCGAGCGGTTGAACAGCACGTTCTCTTGCAGCACGACGCCGATCTGGCGGCGCAGCCAGGCCGGGTCGAGTTGGGCGATGTCGACGCCGTCGAGCAGAATCTGGCCGGCGTGCGGGCTGTAGAGGCGCTGTATGGCTTTCGTCAGCGTCGACTTGCCCGAACCCGAAGCGCCGACGACCCCGATCACCTCGCCCGGCGCGATCGCCAGCGAAACGTTGCGCAACGCGTCGGGCGAGTCGAGCCGGTAGCGCAGCGAGACGCCGCGCAGCTCGATTGCGCCGGCCGGCGGCGGCAGGGTGAGCAGATTGCGCGGGACCGGCTCGGGCGCCGCGTTGAGGATGTCGCCGAGCCGGGCGACCGACACCTGCACCTGCTGGAAGTCCTGCCACAGTTGCGACAGGCGCAGGATCGGCTGCACCACCTGGGCGGCGATCATGTTGAAAGCGATCAGCTCGCCGATCGTCATCCCGCCCTCGATCACCGCCTCTGCGCCAAACAGCAGGATCAGCGCCGTCGTCGCCTTGCTGACGTATTGGATCAGGTTCTGGCCGAGCGAGCCGAGCACGCCGGCGTCGAACGAGGCGCTTACGTAAGTCGCGAGCCGTTCCTCCCATTGCGCCTGCATCATCGGTTCGACGCTGGCCGCCTTGAGCGTCTGCGCGCCGACGATCGACTCGACCAGGAACTGCTGCGAGCGCGCGCCGGCGTCGAACTTCTCGTTGATCCGCTCGCGCAGCGGCGGCCGGATCAGCACGGCGACGATGATGTAAACCGGAATCGAAGCGAGCACGATCAGCGTCAGCTTGGCCGAATAGAGGAACATCACGGCGAAGAACACGACGGTGAAGACGAGGTCGAGCAGCGAAGTCAGGCCCTGCCCGGTGAGGAAGCTGCGGATCGTTTCCAGTTCGCGCACCCGCGCCACCGTCTGGCCGGCCGCGCGCGTCTCGAAATAGGCGAGCGGCAGGCGGAAGAGGTGGTGGAACAGCCGCCGGCCGAGCTCGACGTCGATGCGGTTGGTGGTGTGGCTGAGCGTATAGGAGCGCAGGAACTGCAGCAGCGTGTCGAACAGGCCGACGACCAGCATGCCGACGACGATGACCGTCAGCGTCGCATAGCTCTTGTGCACCAGCGCCTTGTCGACGATGAGCTGGAAGAACAGCGGCGTCGCCAGCGCGAACGCCTGGACGAACAACGACGCGACCAGGACCTCGGCGAGCGGCTTGCGATAGCGCGCGATCGAAGGCAGGAACCAGCGCAGTCCGAACGCGGCCGGATCGGCGCCGGCGCCGGCGAAGCGGCGGGTGACGAGCACCATGGCGCCGCCGGTCAGCGCGGCCGCTTCGGCGACTGGCAGGTCGCGCGCGGTTCGCAACAGCGGGTCGATCAGCCTGACCGAACCCTTGACCGGCGCCGCGGCGAGAATGGCGAAGCCGCCGGCGGCGAGCGCGACCAAAGCCGGATAGGGCGCCGCGTCGAGGCGCTTGGCGCGATTTCCAGTCAGCAACCGCGCCTTGAGATTGAGCCGCTTGGCGGCGCGGACGAGATCTTCCGGCCCGGCGGCGTGGGCGCCCAGCGCGAGCTCGTGGCGCAATTGAGCCGGGTCGGCGGCGATGCGGTAGAAGCCGGCGACCATCGCCAAGGCGGTGAGCCCGGAATCCTGTGGCGGAGCGAGCGAGGACGGCGCGCCGGTCGGCGCCGCCGGCCCCGCAGCCGCAGGGTCGGCGGCCTTCGGACCGCCGGTCGCCGCTTCCGGCGTCGGCTGCGCGGGCGGTTCGTTCAGCCTGAGTGCGGCGCGCATGGCGGGGCCAGAATCGAAGGAGGACCGAACATCGAGCGTCGCGCGGCCGGGGGGCAAGCGCGGCGCGGGACCTAAGGGTCAAGTTGCCCATAAGATATTGCCAAGTCCTTTCTGACGCTTGGGCAAGCGACTCACGACGTTCAATTAATTCGGAAATTTTTAACAGACCACGCAAATCTCTTTTCAATAAAGGCGCCCTAACGTACGTTTCGACTGAACCTGATTTGCGTTCACCGGGGGTTGCGCGCTTGCGCCGCCGGGAGATGGAACGGAACGGGTGGTCGCGGGCGCTCTCGAACGCTGGAAGCGGTGCTGCGATGACGATTACATTGACCCTCGATCCTCAGACGCTTACGGAAGGTCAGACGATCTCCGCGTCGTCCTTCGTCACTTCTGTAACGGACAGCGCGTCTCGATCGATCACCAAGTACTCGGTCTACGACAGCGGCGCTGACGGCGGCTATTTCATTCTCAACGGCGTCAAGCTCTCAGATGGCGCGTGGCACAATTTGACCGCCGCGCAATTCGCACAACTTCAATATGTCGCCGGGCCCAGCGGCGGCAGCGAAACGATCAGCGTCAAGGCCTATGACGGCAAGTCCTGGTCCTCCGCCTATTCGACCACGGAGAAGACGACGGCGCCGTCCGGCTCGTCGAGCGTCAGCTCGCTGCTCGGGGAACTCGGCGTCTCCTCTACGATCACTCAGCAGGTGACGAGCAGCAATTCGCTGAACTATAACCAGATGCTGACCATCCTGCAGGACGCGGCGGTCGGCGGCATGACCGCGACCAAGTTCAGCGCCCTGCAGACGCTCGCCTCGATGCTCAACCAGTCGGGCGGCCTCTCGACCTCGGCCTACGTCCAGCAGATCGCCGACGACGTGATCCTCGGCAATCCGGCCAACGCCTATTGGAACGGCGGTTCGTCGACGACGACGAAGCTCGGCAATCTCAGCGCCAAGTCGACCCAGACCCAAGTCGACGAGCTGATCGGCAAATGGTTCCTCGGAACCGACCTGCCGAGTCTCAGCCTGTCCGGCATCGGCGAGTCGAATCTCAATCCGACCTACCAGACTTCGACCCTGCCGCTGTTCGGCAACACCGGGACGCCGAGTTACCTCGACGTCAACCAGGGTTATCTCGGCGACTGCTACTTCGTCGCGGCGCTCGGCGAGACGGCGTTGCAGGACCCGACCCTGATCGAGAACATGATCACCAACAACGGCAACGGGACCTATTCGGTCTGCTTCTACATCAACGGTCAGCCGGATTACGTGACCGTCAATTCGCAATTGCCGGTCATGGGCGGCGGTTACGTTTGGTCGAACGGCTCGACGCTGGAATTCTCCAACGGGACGGTCGACGATTGGGTAGCGCTGGTGGAGAAGGCCTTCGTCGAGCTCAACGAGCAGACCGCCGCGGCGAGTTACGGCGGCCACACGGCGGGAAACGCCTACGAGGACATCAACGGCGGCACGGCGATCACGCTGAGCGAAATCACCGACCAGACGTTCAACACCTACAATCTCAATCCGACGGAATCGACGTCGTCGCTCACTTCGCTGATGTCGACGCTTTCCACCGATTTCACCGAAGGCGACGAGATCATCCTGTCGACTCCCAACGTCGACATCGGCAATCTGGTCGGCGACCACATGTACATCGTCACCGGGATCAACCTCACCAACGGCACCGTCTCGATCCAGAATCCCTGGAACACCGCCTATTCCGGGTCGCTGCAGATGAGCTTCACCGACACGATCGCGCAGCTCGCCTCCGACAACGTGTCGATTTACTCCACCACCGGAACGAAAGTCGCCTGAGCCGTCGCTTCAGACCGTCTTATCCTCGTAGCGGCAGAGGTCGGCGATCGCGCAGCGCGCGCATGCGGGCGCGCGCGCCTTGCAGACGTAGCGGCCGTGCAGGATCAGCCAGTGGTGGGCGTGGCGCATGAACCGAGCCGGTATGATCTTCATCAGCCCGTCCTCGACCTCGCGCGGCGTCTCGCCTTTGGCGAGGGGAATGCGGTTGGCGACGCGGAAGACATGGGTGTCGACCGCGAGCGTCGGCGCGCCGAAAGCAACGTTGAGCACCACATTGGCGGTCTTGCGGCCGACGCCCGGCAACGCCTCGAGCGCGTCGCGGTCAGCCGGAACCTCGCCGCCGTGATCGCGGATCAGCGCCTGCGACAGCGCGACGACGTTCTTGGCCTTGGTGCGATAGAGGCCGATCGTCTTGATCCGCTCGGCGAGCCCCACTTCGCCGAGCGCCGCCATCTTGGCCGGCGTGTCGGCGACGGCGAACAGCGCACGCGTCGCCTTGTTGACGCCGGCGTCGGTCGCCTGCGCCGACAGCACGACGGCGACCAGCAGCGTGAACGCATCGACGTATTCGAGTTCGCTCTTCGGCTCGGGGTTGGCGGCCGCTAGCCGGGCGAAGATCGCTTCGGCGCGCGCCGCCGCGGCGGTCTTCGGCGCGCGTGCCGGGCGGCGGCGGACGGGGGATGCGGCCGGATTGCCTCGCGCCATGCGCGCCTTATAGTCGGCCTCGACCGGGTCGCCAAGCGGCGGCTTCGCCAGGGAGGTTGCTGTGGACCCAAGCCCTGACGCCGACGACGCTGCGCTCTTCGCCGCGCGGCTCTTTCCGCGCCGTTCGTTCACTCCGGCGGCGGCGCGCCGGCTGCTCGCAGCGACATTCGTCGCCAGCGCGCTGTTCAGCCTGCCGTTCTATCTCGCCGGGGCCTGGCCGATCGTCGGCTTTCTCGGCCTCGACGTCGCGCTGCTGGGACTCGCCTTCCGCATGAGCTTCCGCGCCGCCCGCGCCTATGAGGACTACCGTCTCACCTATCTCGAGCTCGAATTCGCCCGGGTGAGCGCGCGCGGCGCGCGGCGCGAATGGCGCTTCAATCCGGCCTGGGTGACGCTCGAGCGCGGCGAGACGGGACCGATGGCTGAACGGCTGGCGCTGCGCAGCCGCGGCCGCCGGCATGAGATCGCAACCTTCCTCGGCCCCGACGAAAAAGCGGCCTTCGCCGGCGATTTGACCCGCGCGCTGGTCGAAGCGCGGCGGGGGCGGCGGCGGTCCGAGGAATTCAGAACGCCGCCTGCCGTCTGATCAGCTCGTCGACGCGCTTGTTCTCTTCTGGCGTCAGGCTGGCGGTCGCGGCGTCGAGGTCGGGATCGTCGATGCCGGCCGCCTTGGCGAAGCGGTTCCAGGTCGCCGCCTCGACGAGGTCCTTCGGCACGCCGCGGCCGCTGGCGTAGAGATGCGCGAGGCGGTTTTCGGCGATCGGATTGTTGCGCGCTGCGGCCCGCAACAGCAGTTTCGCCGCGCCGGCTTCGTCCTTGGCGACGCCGACGCCGTTGAACAACATGATCGCGTACTCGACCTGGCCGGCGACGACGCCGGCGTCGGCGGCGCGCTTGAGCCAGCGCGCGCTTTCGCCGATGTCGAGCGGCACGCCTTTGCCCTCGCGCAGCAGCACCCCGTAGGAATAGGCGCCGTCGCCGTAGCCCGCCTCGGCGGCGCGGCGAAAATCGGCCGCGGCCGCCTTGAAGTCCGGGAAGCCGTTGGCGGCCTTGTCGCCGATCGCCATGACGCCGAGGTTGTAGAGCGCGCCCGGCTGGCCCTTCGCCGCCGCGATCTCGAATTGAGCCTTGGCCCCGGCGCGGTCCTCGGGGACGCCGTCGGCGCCGTTGAGCAGCAGCATGCCGAGCGCGAAAGCGGCCTCGCGGTCGCCGAGGCCGCTGGCGACGCGATACCAGCGCGCCGCCTCCGCCTCGTTGGGCGCGACGGCGTAGCCGTCGCGATAGATTTCGCCGATCAGGGTCATCGCCGCCGCGTCTTTGGGATTGTCGGCGACGCGCTTCAACGCCTCGCGCAACGCGGTAAGGAAATAGCCGCGCTGATAGTCGCCGAAGGCGGTGTCTGGCGGCGGGCCTTCCGCAGTCGGCGGGCCGGCCGGCGGCGTGAACGGCGGCGTGAACGTCTGCGCCGCGGCGGGCGCCGCCAGCGTGAGCCCGATCGCCAAGCCCAGCGCCGCGGCGAGCCTCATGCGCTCGCCTCCGCGCGCGCCGCCGCCGCCTTGCGCGCGGCGTCTTCGGCCGCGGCGATCGCCTGCTCGGCCGAGGGCGCCGACCATAGGGCGTCGCCGAGCGCGACGAAGTCGGCGCCGGCCGCCGCCAGCGCGGCGACATCGTCGAGCCGCGCCGCGTAGGCGACGCACGGCGTCTGGAAGATCTCAGCCCACCAGGCGACCCGCTCCACAGTTTCGGCGAGCGGCGGCGTCCATCCGTCGCGGCGCGGTTCGCCGAACATCACGTAGTCGACGTCCGCCTCGCCGGCGGTCATCGCGTCGTCGCGGCCGCGCAAAGCCCCGACGCCGACGATGCGCTCGGGATGCAGGCTCGCCAAGGCGTCGGAGAGCGGGTCGCCGACGCCACTAACATGCGCGCCGTCGGCGCCGACGCGCGCCGCCAGCCGCGGCTCGCCTTCGATCAGGATCGCCGCGTCGGCGCGCGCCGCCGCCTCGACCATGCGCTCGGCGATCCGCTTGGCGTCGCCCTGCGCCTCCGGCGCGATGCGCACCAGCGCGCTGGCCACGTCGCCCGCCGCCAGCGCGGCGGCGAACCGCGGCGCGAACGCGGCGAGGTCGGCAAGCCCGAGCGGCGGCGTGAGAAGATAGAGGCGGCAGGACGGAGCGACGGCCATGAAGGGCGGCTTTGACTTCGGCGGAGGGCGTTATGTGCCGAGCAATGCGGCCAAAAGTGCGGCGACGCAAGAGCCGGCGCAGCCCAAGCGGGCGCGGCCCGGTTGGGCGCGGCGCCTCAGCTGGCGAAAGCGGCCCGCAGGCGCTCGAATTGCTCGGCGACCGCCCCGCGCGGCGCCGGATGGGCGGCTTCGGCTTCGGCGAGGGCGCGGTCGAGATGAGCGACGCGCGCCTGCAGCCGCAGCGATTTGGCGCTGAACGCGCGCAACGCTTCGGGCAGTTGCTCGAACAGCTCGTCCGGGCAGGCGACGTTCTGTTCGGCGAGCCGGACGCGATGCTTCTCCGACTGCGCCTGAGCCGGGGACAGTTCGCCTTCGTTGACGGCGCGCTGCAGCAGCAGCCACGAGGCGACCTGCATCAGCCGGGTCGTCAGGCGCATGCTTTCGGTCGCATAGGCGAGCGCCGCAGCGCGTGGCAGGCTGCGCGATTCCTCGCGGCCCGGCCCGTCGAGATAGGCGGCGGTGTCCTCGACCAGGCTCATGCCTTCGCGGAACAGCGTCTTGAACGCCGCCGAGGCGGCGAGCTTGGGATAGAACAGAACCGTGTTGGCCGCGGCCTCGTCGAGCGCCGCGCTCTGCGCCGATCCGTCGCTACGCCCCATGACTCCCTCTCCCAAGCGTTCCTGACAAGCGGCCGGCGTGCCAATTCCGCACGCTTGCACGCCACGACTCGGCGCGCCGCAAGATTAACGCCGCAGACCGTCCGCCGGCTGTTTACCTTTCGCTAAGGTTAACGAAAGCTTAACCCGATCGGAGGGGAGAACGCAAAAAACAGCCGCCCGAAAGCGGCTGGGGAGGTCGGTAGGTTGGGAGGCGTCGAACAGGACCCAAGGAATGGATCGACTTCCTTCATAAATGATAATCGTTAACAATCCGTTAGTGTCCCGGCGGCGACGCGGCGTCCCGCGGCGAGACGGCCGGCCTCATGATTTGAAGAAAGCGGCCGCGGCGTTGCGCGTCGCCTCGCGGTGAGCGATGGCGCGCTCGAGCCGCTCGATCTCGAGCTTGAGCAGCACGATGCGCTCGGCGAGCTCAGGGGCCGAAAGGTCGTCGAGCGGCTGGCCGATCGCGTGGACCGGCGGCTTGGCGGGCGGGGCGCCGAAAACCTCGTCCTCGAACCCGGCCATGGCCCGCCCCTCTTCGTCCCGACCGCGCCCCTCGCGCGCAGCGCGCGCATCATAGGGCGGTTTCCGTCGCCGCCCAATCGGCGCGCCGGAAGGGGCAAACCTCGGCTTCGCCTGCGCCGGGAAAGGCGCGCGGCGCGGCGAGCGGATTTTCGATTTTCGGTGACACGGATTTTCGGTGACACGCTCGTGGACTGCGCCCCTCTGGCGAGACACGCCAATCGGGGGCGCGGCGTTTCGCCAGCGCCGTTCGCCGCGACTTCTCCCTATTGCGCCGCTCCGGCGATGAACCCCCCGCCGAGCACCCGCGCGCGCGGGTCGCAGGACGCGTAGAACACGCAGGCCTGGCCGGGCGAGACGCCGGATTCCGGGTCGTCGAACTCGACCGCGCCGCCTGGCAGTAGGCGCGCCGAGGTCGGCGGGCGGGTCGAGCGCACCCGCGCCGCGATCGCCAGGCCGTCGGCGGGGATGTCGGCGAGCGCGCCGTCGCCGATCCAGTTGACGTCGCGCAGGCGGATGCGATGGGTCTCGAGCGCCTGGCGCGGGCCGACGACGACGCGGGCGCGCTGAGCGTCGAGCGCGACGACATAGAGCGGCTCGGCGGCGGCGATGCCGAGGCCGCGGCGCTGGCCGATCGTGTAGTGCAGCACGCCGGCATGGCGGCCGAGCACGCGCCCGTCGACATGGACGATGTCGCCGGCTTCCGCCGCGCCCGGCAGCAGCCGCTCGATCATTTCGCTGTAATGGCCGGCGGGCACGAAGCAGATGTCCTGGCTGTCGGCCTTGTCGGCGACCGTCAGGCCGAATTCGCCGGCGAGCGCCCTGACCTGCGGCTTCGGCATCGCGCCGAGCGGAAAACGCAGCATCGCGAGCTGCTCGCGGGTGGTGGCGAAGAGGAAATAGCTCTGGTCGCGCTCGGGGTCGGCGGCGCGATAGAGCGCGCGGCCGCCGTGCCCATCGTCTTCCGACACGACATAGTGGCCGGTCGCCAGGATGTCGGCGCCGAGGTCCTTGGCCGCCTCGAACAGGTCGACGAATTTCATCGTCTGGTTGCAGGCGACGCAGGGCACTGGCGTTTCGCCCGAGACATAGGCGCGGGCGAAGGGCTCGATCACCTTCTGGCGGAACTGCGTCTCGTAATCGAGCACGTAATGGGGGATTCCGAGCCGGGCGGCGACGTCGCGCGCGTCGTGAATGTCCTGGCCGGCGCAGCAGGCGCCCTTGCGGTGGGTCGCCGCGCCATGGTCGTAGAGCTGCATCGTCACGCCGACGACTTCGTAGCCCTCGCGCGCCAGCAGCGCCGCCGCGACGCTCGAATCGACGCCGCCCGACATCGCGACGACGACGCGGGTGTCCCTGGGGGCCTTGGCCAGCCCGAGGCTGTTGAGCGGACGCGTCCACGCGTCCCGGGAAAGCGGCGGGGCCAACATCTTAAGGGTTCGAAGTCCGTGCGGAACTTAAGCGCCTTATAGCATTCGAGCGCCGGCGCGGCCCAGAAAAACGCGCCGCGACCCGCCGCCGTCCCGAAACAGGCTGAAAAACTCCGCAAGTTGAAACACTTTGTAAAGAACTTACTCGTGATGGGCTTAGGCAAATCTTAAGTGACGGCCATTAGATTTCAGTGCGTAAGGACTTGCGTTCGAGTGTGAGAGTGAAATGAGCGAAGCGCTTCGACCGAGGGTGAAATACGTCATCGGTCCGGACGGAAGCCCGCTGACGATCGCCGACCTTCCGCCGACGTCGACCAAGCGCTGGGTGATCCGGCGCAAGGCCGAAGTGGTCGCGGCTGTGCGTGGCGGCCTGATCTCGCTCGAGGAAGCGTGCTCGCGCTACACCCTGACCGTCGACGAGTTCCTGTCCTGGCAGGCCTCGATCGACCAGCACGGCCTCGCCGGCCTGCGCACGACCCGCATCCAGCAATATCGCCACTGAGCGATCACGCGCCTGACGAGTCGGCGCGCACCTCCTAGAACATTCTGCTTTCACGTCGATCCGCCGTCATGGCCGGGCTTGACCCGGCCATCCAAACAGTATCGGTCGGAGAATCGACGCAGGCCCTTCTGCGGCGGCCTTCCTCGCAGAGCGTCGCCGTTTGGATGGCCGGGTCGAGCCCGGCCATGACGCAAAGGGCGATTCCGATCAACCTCAATTCGCCCTAACCGAACTCTGAGGATAGCTGCGACCTGGCGGGGCGCGCCGCGTTGCGCGCCTGCGCCGGCGCAGCTATCTGTGAGCGCGCGCCGCGCCGCCGCCTGATTCGTCTGGAAAGGCTCGATGAACCGCCCAACCGTCCATGTCGTGGGCGCCGGCGTTTCGGGCTTAAGCGCCGCGGTCAGCCTCGCCGCGGCCGCCGAAGCCCAAATCGTCGTCCACGAGAGCGCCGCGATCGCCGGCGGCCGCCGCCGGCCGCTGTTCGACGAAGCGTCGCAGACGGCGTTCGACAGCGGCGCCGACTTCGTCCTGTCGAGCTGGACGAGCGCGCTGGCGCTGATCGAGGCGGTTGGCGCTCGCGCGCAATGGCGCGAGGCCGCGCCCGACGGAATCGCCTTCGCCGATCTGGCGACCGGCGAACGCTGGCGGCTGCGGCTCGGCCGCGGGCGCTTTCCGTGGCGGCTGCTCGACCCGCGCAATCGCCCGCCGGGCGTCGCGCTCAGCGACTTCTGGCCGGGCGCGCGGCTCGCCCGCGCTCCCGCCGCCGCGCGGCTCGTCGATTACGCGCCGCGCTTCGGCACGGCGGCCGAGCGGGTCTGGCGGCCGTTCGCGCTCGCCGCGCTCAACGCCGACCTCGAGCGCGCCTCGGCGCGGCTCGCCGGCGCGGCGCTCGCCGCCTCGCGCTGGGGCGGCGCGACGCTGCTCAAGCCCTCGCGCGGCTTGGCGCGCGGCCTGGTCGAGCCGGCGCTCAAGACTCTGGCGCGGTGCGGCGCGGCGACCCGTTTCGAGCGCAAGCTGGTCGGGCTCGCCTTCGCCGATGGGCGCGTCGCGGCGCTCGACTTCGTCCATGACCGCGTCGATCTTGCGCCCGGCGACGCGGTCATCCTGGCGACGCCGCCGCAGGAAGCGACGGCGTTGGCGCCGGGCCTCGCCGCGCCGCAGGACTTCGCCGCGGCGGTCCATGTTCATTTCGCCGCGCCCGCGGCGCGTGACGCGCCGCCGATCCTGGGCGTCGCCAACGGCGCGATCCATTGGCTGCTCAGCGGCGAAGACAGCATGACCGCGGTCGTCCGCGACGCCGGCGCGCTGATCGAGCGACCGCGCGACCAGCTTGCCGCCGCCGCTTGGCGCGACGTCGCGGCGCTGACCGGCCAGCGCGACGCCGTGCCCGCCTGGCGCGTGGTCAAGCGCAAGCGCGCCGCCTTCGCCGCGACGCCGGAGCAGGACGCGCTGCGGCCGGGCGGCGACACGCGCTGGTCCAACCTGTTCCTCGCCGGCGCCTATGTGCAGACCGGCCTGCCCGATTGCCTCGAAGGCTCGGCGCGCTCCGGCGCGATGGCCGCCGAGCGCGTGCGCGCCTGGCTCGCCTCGCGCTGAGCGGCTACGCCGCTTCGAGCAACAGCCGCATCGGGCTGCGGAAGGTCGACGACGGCATCCACGGCGGGTTGTCCTCAACGCGACGATACGCGGGGACGACCTTGTGGAACTCGTCCATCGCGATCGTCAGCGACAGCCGGGCGATGGTCGCGCCGAGGCAGGCGTGCACAGAGCCGCCGAAGCCGAGATGGCCGCGCGGCTTGCGCGCGAGGTCGTAGACGTCGGCGTTGGGATATTGGCGGTCGTCGCGATTGCCCGAGCCATAGGCGAGGCAGACGAAATCGCCGGCGCGCATGCGCTGGCCGTGCAACTCGACGTCCTGGGTCAGACAGCGGCGGAAGCGCTGCGCCGAGGTGTTGTAGCGCAGCGATTCCTCCATCGCGTCGGGCAGCAGCGCCGGATCGGCCACCAACGCGCGCCGCGCGTCGGCGAAATCGGCGAGGTTCAGTCCGAACATCGACATGAAGCCGCCGAGCGACTCGGTGCCGGCCATGATCAGCGTCGTCGTCGTCAGCAGCACCTCGCGCTCGTCGAGCTTGTCGCCTTCGATCTCGGCGAGCGAGAAATGCGAGATGAGGTCGTTCTGCGGATGGGCGCGCCGCTCGGCGATCACCTTCGCCGCATAGACCTGCATCCATTCGTAGGCGGCGATGTGTTCCGGCCCCTTGGCGCGGGTGACCGGGTCCGACTGCACCATCATCACTGCGTTCTTCCGCACCGTCGCCTCGTCGCCGAGCGGCAGGCCGAGCGCGGCGAACAGCACCCTGACTGTGAACTTGGAGCTGAAGTCGTCGATGAAATCGAACCGCTTGCGCCCGCGCAGGGCCTCAGCCGCTTCGCGCGCGATGTCGCGGATCGGTCCGGTCAGCGAGTCGAGGTTGCGCTTGACGAAGGCGTATTGGATCAGCGCGCGCAGGCGGTCGTGGCGCGGCGGGTCGGTGGTGCCGAGCGTCGCGCCGGCGCGGTTGGGCAATTCGGTCATCATGTTGCCCTTGGCCGAGGAGAAGCGCCCCCAATCGTTGAGCGCGGCGACGATGTCGGCGAAGCGCGAGAGGACCCACATGTTGGCCTCCTCGCTCCAGAAGCACGGGAACTCCTCGCGCAGCCGGCGGTAGGCCGGAAACGGATCGGCGTCGGTCTCGGGGGAAAACGGGTCGAAACGGAACATCGCAACCTCCCTGATGGCGGCCGTCTGCGCCGGCGTCTGTGGACGCGCGCGCGGGCCGCCTCGTTGGCTTCAGCTTGCCGCGCGGAACGCGGCGGGTCATTGGACGAAGGCGGTCAAATTCTGTACTTTTCCGGCAACTCACGCGGCGCATGACGGTCTCGGTCGCCATGGAAAAATCTATCAAAAAAAAGGGGCGCGACGCGGCAGGCGACGATATGACGCGCGCTGCGCCTGCATTTTCCCTTTATGGCGAGACGCCGGCCTCGCACGACGACGACTTCGTCCATATCGAGGAGATCGCCGCGCGCTCGCAGCGCTACGCTTGGGAAATCGGCCGCCACGTCCATCACGGCCTGTGCCAGATCCTCATGCTTTCGGCCGGCGAAGTCGCCTACCGGCTCGACGAAGACGCAGGTTCGAGCGAAGGCCCGTGCGCGCTGGTCGTGCCGCCGGCGACCGTGCACGCCTTCCGCTTCACCCCGGGCGCCGTCGGCCATGTGCTGACCTTCGCCGAGAGCCGGTTCGTCCACGGCGCGCCGGAGCGTCGCGCCTTGGTGGAGACGACGTTCGCGCGACCCGCCGCTTTGGCGCTTGATTCGGCCGATCCGGCCGCGGCGCGGCTGGCGCGCCTGATCGGGGAAATCGCCGTCGAGTTTCGCGAGCGCGGCGCGGGCTGGACGACCGCGGTCGAGGGGTTGACCGCGGCCGCCGTGGCGCTGACCGCGCGGCTGTTGGCGTCGGGCTCGCGAGGGCAGACGCGCGGCCGCGAGGCCGAGCTCTACGGCCGATTTCGCGCCCTGCTCGAGGCCGCCTACGCGGAGCATCGGCCGGTCGGCTGGTACGCTTCGGCGCTCGGCGTCTCCGAGAGCCGGCTCGACCGGGCCTCGCGCGCCGTCGCCGGCAAGTCGGCCCACGCGGCGACCCAGGACCGGCTGATGCTCGAGGCGCGCCGTCGTCTCGCCTATATCGCCGCGCCGGCGACGAAGATCGCCTACGAACTCGGCTTTGCCGACGCGGCCTATTTCTGGCGTTTCTTCCGCCGCCGCGCCGGCGTCACCCCGGCCGAATTCCGGCGCGAGGCGAGACGGCGGGCGGTCGAGGGCGACGGCGCGGCAAGGGTCTAAGCGACGCCGTCGGACGCGCGCAATTCCCTCAGCGATTGCGAGAGATCGCCGTTGAGATGTTTCAGCGACTCGACGAGCGCGCGACGCTGCTCGCCGCTCCAGCTTTCCAACAGCGTCTCGATGCGCTTCACGCGCATCGCGCTCGTCGCCGCGCACAAGGCCTCGCCCTTCGCCGTCGTCGCGACGAGATCGCTTCTGCCGTCGTCCGGGTCGGGCTTGCGTCGCGCCAGGCCGAGCTTCTCCAGCGCGCTCACTTGCCGGGCGATCGTCGAGTGATCGAGCAGGAGGACGTCGGCGAGATCACGGCTGCGGCGCGGGCCTTCGCTCAATGTCCTCAGCAGGAGGTGGTGCGATCGCTCCAGCGGATAGCGGCGCTGGCGGTAGATCGCCTCCATCGAGCGCGCCAGCAGAGCGAGCGCGAACTCCAGGTCCTTCGCCGCAGTCTTGGTTTCCATCCCGGCCTCCATCCGCTGTGGGCGGCTTGCGCAAGACGATTATATGTGTATCATACACCTACTTCCAACACTTGGCGACGGGGAAACGGTGTGGCGCAGCATGCCGAGACAGTGAGTTTTTTCGACCAGCCGCGGGCGGTTTGGGCGACCGGTTTCGCCTGCGTCGTCGGCTTCATGTCGATCGGCCTCGTCGATCCGATCCTGACCTCGATCGCCGCCGGCCTTCAGGCGACGCCGACCCAGGTCTCGCTGCTCTTTACCAGCTATTTCCTGGTGACCTCGCTGATGATGCTGGTGACCGGCTTCGTCTCGAGCCGGCTCGGCGGACGCCGCACGCTCATCCTCGGCGCCGCGCTGATCGTCGTCTTTTCGGCGCTCGCCGGCACGTCGAACTCGGTTTTCGAGCTGGTGCTGTTTCGTGGCGGCTGGGGTCTCGGCAACGCGTTCTTCGTCGTCACCGCGCTGGCGGTGCTGGTCGCCTCGTCGCGCCACGGCGTGAGTTCGGCGGTCCTCGTCTATGAGGCGGCGATGGGCCTCGGCCTGTCGGCCGGCCCGCTGGTCGGCGCGGCGCTCGGCGTCCATTCGTGGCGCTATCCGTTTTTCGGCACCGCGACCCTGATGGCGATCGGTCTCCTCGCGGTGGCGATGTTCCTGCCGCCGCAGCCGAAACCTGCCGTCAAGACCTCGCTGATCGCGCCGCTGCGCGCGCTCGGCCATCCCGGATTGTTCGCCGTGTCGGCGGCGGCGTTCTTCTACTACTACGCGTTCTTCACCGTGCTCGCCTTCGTCCCGTTTGTGCTGCAGATGTCGGCGCACGCGGTCGGCCTGATTTTCTTCGGTTGGGGCGTGCTGCTGGCGGCGTTCTCGGTCATCGTCACGCCGCGGCTTCAGGCGCGCTTCGGGGCGCTGCCGGTCGCCGGCGCGAGCCTTGTCGTCCTGGCGATCCTGCTCATCGTCATGGGCGTCGGCGCGAAACTGACGATCGCCGGCTGCGTAATGGCGAGCGGCGCCGTCATGGGCGTTTGCAACACGATCTTCACCGAAATGGCGATGGAAGTGTCCGACGCGCCGCGACCGGTCGCGTCCGCCGGCTACAATTTTCTGCGCTGGTTCGCCGGCGTGGTCGCGCCGTTCGTCGCGCCGACGCTTGCGGAGCATTTCGGCCCGCTGTCGGCCTTCGTCGTCGCCGCTGCGGCGGCGCTTGTCGCCCCGCTCATTCTGCTCGCGCGACGCAGCGCGCTCCGCATCGAAGGCCGCGTGGTCGCCGAGGCGTCGGCGCCGGCCATGACCGCAGCGCAGCCGTTGGTCGTCGCCGCGGTCGACGGCAGCGCCAGTGACGAGGCGGTTATCGAGCGCGCGATCGCAATTGCCGCGGCCGCGCAAGGTCGCGTCGCCGTCGCCCACGTCCAGGTTCTCGAGGTCGCCGGCGAAGACGCCGCCGATGACGAAACCGCCGAGCAGTCGGCGGCGATCGTCACGCGTTCGCTGCGTGCAGTCGAGGAGGCTGGCTTGCCCGCCGCTTCGATGCGGATCGAGGCGCCCGAGGGTCTCGCCGCCAAGGCGGTTGTCGAGCGCGCGCTCGCCCTCGGGGCGCGTACGCTTGTCGTCGGCGCGCCGCACGGCGACGCCGGCGACCGGGTGCACGGCAGTTTCGCCCGCGCCGCGCAGCGTGTGCCGCATGGCGGGCTGGAGGTCGTCGTCGCGCGCCAGGAACCGGCCGAAAACGCCACTCTGTAGACGCGCGCGGCGAGGCTCCGCCGCCACGCGTCATGGCCGGGCTTGAGCCGGCCATCCATGCGGCGACCTCAGCGAAAGGGTCGCCGTGGATGCGCCGCCGCTGATTCTTCGAGCGACAGTCTGGATGGCCGGGTCAAGCCCGGCCATGACAATCGTTTGGAGCAAATGCGGAATGGCTTACCGCATCGCCCTCTCGATCCGGTCGAGCGTGCGCATCGCCGGCAGGCACTGGGCGACCGAGGCGTTGGGCTCGCGCTGGTCGCGGATCGCGGCGACGAACTCGCGGTCGATCAGCTCGATGCCGTTCGACGACACGGCGACGCCGGCAAGGTCGATCTTCTTGTCCTCGCCGTCGTAGAGGTCGTCGTAGCGCGCGATATAGGTGCCGTTGTCGCAAATGTAGCGGAAGAACGTGCCGAGCGGCCCCTTGTTGTTGAACGACAGCGACAGCGTGCAGATCGCGCCCGACGGGACTTTCAGGCCGATCGACATGTCCATAGCGATGCCGAGCGTCGGGTGCTTGGGGCCCTGCAGGCCGAACGCCTCGGAGGCGACTTCGCCGCACTGGTGCTGGAAGAGATCGACGGTGTGGCAGGCGTGATGCCACAGCAGATGGTCGGTCCAGCTTCGCGGCTGGCCGAGCGCGTTGAGGTTGGTGCGGCGGAAGAAATAGGTCTGCACATCCATCTGCAGGATCTTCAGCTCGCCGGCGGCAATTCTGTTGTGAATCCACTGATGGCTGGGATTGAAGCGCCGCACGTGCCCGGCCATCGCGACGAGGCCGGTCTTCGCCTGCATGCGCACCAATTCCTCGCTGTCGGCGAGATTGTCGGCCATCGGAATTTCGACCAGCACATGCTTGCTCGCCTTCAGGCAGGCGATCGCCTGAACGGCGTGCATCTGGGTCGGCGTCGACAGAATGACCGCCTCGATCTCGGGGCGCGCCAGCGCTTGGTCGAGGCTCTTGTCGGCGTGCGGGATGGCGCGCTTGGCGGCGAGCGCCTCGATGTCGGCGGCCTTGCCGCCGACCACGCTGACGACCTCGACGCCGTCGATCGCGGCGAGCGCGTCGAGATGCTTGACGCCAAATGCGCCCGCGGCGCCAGCGACGCAAATCTTCATTTCGTCTCTCCGTGGGAATCGAGCGCCGCCAGAATCCGGTCGGCGAGATCGCGATAGTCCGAGGAATCGCCGTCGGCGGCGCGAAGCCTGAGCGCGCCGATGCGCTGCTGCCAAGCGACCGCGCCGCGCGACATCGCGCCGTCGAGGCCGAGTTCGTCGACGGTCAGCGCCGCCTCGCGCATTTCGGCGGCGCGGCGCACGCCGTGCGTCATCACCCGCTCCATCATATAGGCGACGCGTTTCTTCCAGTCGAAGCCGGGGAAGCTCTCGTCGAGCGAAGCGAGCACGACGGCGTCGACGCCCGCCGCGCGCCCGGCGAGCGCACACTCACACGCCAGCGCTTCGAGCCCCTTGATCATCACCGAACGGATCATCTTGACCGCCGACGACGAGCCGACCGGCCCTTCGTGAACCCTGGGCGCCATGTCGAGCGCACGCAGCGCCGCCGCCGCCGCCGCGGCGTGGGGACCGCTGATGAGCAGCGGCGCGCGGTGCAGGCGCGGGTGGACCGGCGACATGACGGCGACGTCGACATAGCGTCCGCCGGCCGCTTCGACTTGGCTTGCCGAGCGCGCCTTGGTCTGCGGCGCGCAGGAATTGCAGTCGAAGAAAAAAGCGTCGCGAGCGAGGCCGGGCAGGGCGGCGAGCGCCGCCGCTTCGGCCTGGTCGGCGGTGACGACGGAGAAGACCAGCGTCGCGCCGGCAAGCGCGGCCGGCGCGCTTGTCCCGCCCTCGACGCAGGCCGCGGCGTAATCGGCGCGTTTGGCGTCGCGCACGCGCGCGTCGGGCGAGTCGGTCTTGACGTCGTAGGCGACGACGCGCGCGGCGAACGCCGGTCGCGTCCGCCAGCCTTTGAGGAACGCCTGCGCCGCTTCGCCGAAGCCGAGAAAGGCGATGCGGTCGGCGCCGGCGGGCCCAGTCTCCATGCGTTCCCCCTTTGGCGCTGATTTCTAGCGGCGTGGCGCCTCGGGCGGCGAGGTCGAACGGCGTCGCCGGCCATTCGTTTTCCCTATAGCGCCCTCCGCGGCCTCGGCCTCGCGAGAGCTGCGCAGCAGCTCGAGCAGCAGCGCCTGGGTCGGCGTCGGCCGCCAGCCGCGGCGATAAGTGAGGCCGATGCGCCGCGTTCCGATCGGCACTTTGAATGACGCGAGCGCCAACAGGCCCTGGTCGAGCTCGATGTGGGCCTGGCGCGCCGAGAGCAGGGCGAGCCGGTCGCTGCCGGCGAGTAGGCCGCGCAGCAGCACCAGCGAGCTGGTCTCGACGAGGCCGCCCGGCATGCGCGCGACGTCCTCAGGCGGGAAGAGTCGGTCGAACACCGCGCGCGCCGGCGTCTCCTCGGCCGGCGCCGCCCAGGGATAGGCGATCAGGTCCGCGTGGGTCGCCGACGGCAGCAAGGTCAACGGATGGCCACGCCGCGCGACGATCGACAGCGGATCGTCGAACAGCGGCGCCTGGACGACGTCGTCGATCGGCGGCGGGTCGCGCAGCGCGCCGACCAGGAAATCGATCACGCCGTAGCGCAGCCGGCCGAGCAGCCCGTCGTAGGGCGCGGAGATCACCCGCACCCGCGCGCGGGGGCGTTCGCGCGAAAGCGCGTTGAGCGCGTCGGGCAGCAGCTTGGTGCGGGCGAACGGCATCGCGCCGACGACGATCTCGCCGGGATCGGCGTCGAGCCGTTCGCCGACTTCGGCGAAGCCTTGCAGCAGTTCGGAATGGGCGAGCGCGGCGTGGCGAGCGAAGATCGCCGCCGCCGGCGTCAGCTCGACGCCCTGGCGCGCAGCGACGAACAGCGTCGCGCCCATGACGCGCTCGAGATCGCGCGCGGCGCGGTGGATCGACGGCTGCGACAGCTTCAACTCGCGCGCCGCGAGGCTGAAATTGCGGTTGAACTGCATCGCCGCCAGCGCGCGCAATTGCGCGACGGTCAGCAGCCGCGCAAGGCGGGCGACGCCGTCGCCCGGGCGACGCGCGTCGGCGCCGAGCGCCTCGCGCGCGCCGGTCTCGATCAGCGCGAGGGCGCGCGCGACGCGATCGTGGAACAGTCGTCCGATCTCGGTCGGCCGCATGCCGTCGGCGCCGACGACGAACAGCTTGGCGCCCAGCCGCGCCTCGAGCTTGGCCAACGCCTGGGTGACCGCCGGCTGCGAAAGATGAATGCGCTCGGCGGCGCGCGTCGCGCCGCCGTGTTCGACCGCGGCGACGAAGGCGCGCAGGTGACGCAGGTTGGGGATGTCGGTCCACATGGCGCGGCGGCGGGCGGTTTGGCCACTCTTATAACAAAAACTTATGGCAGGGGAGGAATTCGAACTGGCCAGGTCGGGCCAGCCGGCGAATGATCGCGGCCCAAGATAAAATCGGCCGCCGCAGGGAGGACAATTGGCGATGACCAACAAGACCGCGCTGGTCATCAGCGCGCATGCCGCCGATTTCGTCTGGCGCGCCGGCGGGGCGATCGCCCTCCACCAGGCCAAGGGCTACGCGGTCACCGTCGTCTGCCTGTCCTACGGCGAGCGCGGCGAGAGCGCCAAGATCTGGAAAGAGCCGGGCGCCACCCTGGAGAAGGTCAAGACGGCGCGCCGCGTCGAGGCCGAGCAGGCCGCCAAGGCGCTCGACGTCCACGACATCCAGTTCTTCGACCTCGGCGACTATCCGCTGGAGATGGACAAGGACGCCAAGTTCCGCCTGGTCGACGTCATCCGCAAGGTCCAGCCGACCTTCATGATGAGCCACTCGCTGTGGGACCCCTACAACACCGACCATATGTTTGCGACCAAGGTCGCGCTCGAGTGCCGCATGATCGCCCAGGCCTGGGGCCACAACCCGCAGGAGAAGGCGCTCGGCGCGCCGCAGTTCTACCTGTTCGAGCCGCACCAGACCGAGCAGATGAACTGGAAGCCCGACGTCTTCCTCGACATCACCGAGGTCTGGGACAAGAAATACGCGGCCATCCAATGTATGGTCGGCCAGGAGCACCTCTGGACCTATTACACCAACCTCGCTGAGAATCGCGCCAACCATTTCAAGCGCAATTCCGGCGGCCAATCGGGCGGGCGCAACGCCAAATACGCCGAAGGCTTCCAGTCGATGTTCCCCCGCACCGTGGACGAACTCTAAATGAACGTTGTCGTCCAGACCATCGCTCGCGCCGCCGAGGATGTCGTCGCCGGACTCGCCGAATGCGGCGTCGCGACCGTGCATGAGGCGCAGGGGCGCATCGGCCTGCTCGCGCCCTACATGCGGCCGATCTATCCTGGCGCGCGCGTCGCCGCCTCGGCCGTCACGGTCTCGGTCGCGCCGGCCGACAACTGGATGATCCATGTCGCGGTCGAGCAGATGAAGGCGGGCGACGTCATGGTCGTCGCGCCGACCTCGCCCTCCGACGCCGGCTATTTCGGCGACCTGCTCGCCAGCTCGGTCAAGGCGCGCGGCGGAATCGGCCTCGTCATCGACGCCGGCGTGCGCGACGTGCGCGACCTGACCGAGATGGGCTTCCCGGTGTGGTCGAAATGCGTCTCGGCCCAGGGCACGGTCAAGGAGACGCTCGGTTCGGTCAACGTGCCGATCGTCTGCGCCGGCGCCTACGTCGAGCCGGGCGACGTGATCGTCGCCGACGACGACGGCGTCTGCGTCGTCAAGCGCGCCGACGCCGCCGACGTGCTGAGAAAGTCGCGCACGCGCGTCGCCAACGAAGAGGACAAGCGCAAGCGCCTGCAGGCCGGCGAACTCGGTCTCGACCTCTACAAGATGCGCGAGCGCCTCGCCGAGCGGGGACTGAAATATGTCTGAGCGGACGCCGATCTCGGCCCGCTGCATGTGGATGCGCGGCGGCACGTCGAAGGGCGGCTATTTCCTCGCCGAGGACCTGCCGCAGGACGCAGCGTCTCGCGACGCCTTCCTGCTCGACGTGATGGGCTCGCCCGACAAGCTGCAGATCGACGGCATGGGCGGCGCCGATCCGCTGACCTCCAAGGTCGCGGTCGTCTCGCGCTCGACCCGCCCCGGCGTCGACGTCGATTATCTCTTCCTGCAAGTGTTCGTCGACAAGCCGATCGTCACCGACGCGCAGAACTGCGGCAACATCCTCGCCGGCATCGGCCCGTTCGCGATCGAGCGCGGGCTGGTGAAGGCGACCGGCGACGAGACGCTCGTGACGATCTACATGGTCAACACCGGCCAGGTCGCCGTCGCGCGGGTCAGAACGCCGGGCGGCAAGCCGACCTATGCCGGTGAAGCGCGCATCGACGGCGTTCCGGGAACCGCGGCGCCGATCCCGATCGAGTTCCGCGACACCGCCGGTTCGAGCTGCGGCGCGCTGCTGCCGACCGGTCGCGCCGTCGACGTGATCGACGGCGTCGAGGCGACGCTGATCGACAACGGCATGCCGGTCGTCGTCATGCGCGCTTCCGATCTCGGCGTCAGCGGCTACGAAACGCGCGAAGAACTCGAAGCGAACGCGGCGCTGAAGGCGAAGCTCGAATCGATCCGGCTGAAGGCGGGGCCGTTGATGAACCTCGGCGACGTCGCCGACAAGTCGGTGCCGAAGATGTCGTTCGTCGCTGCGCCGAAGGCGGGCGGCGCGATCATGACCCGCACCTTCATCCCCCACCGCTGTCACGCCTCGATCGGCGTGCTCGGCGCGGTCTCGGTCGCCACCGCCTGCCTGCTCGCCGGCTCGCCCGCCAAGGCGCTCGCCGTCGCGCCCGAGGGCCGACGCAAGACGCTCGCGGTCGAGCACCCGACCGGCGAGATGACGGTCGTCGTCGATCTCGACGACGGCGGCGCGGTCACGTCGGCGGCGCTATTGCGCACCGCGCGCAAGCTGTTCGACGGAATCGTCTTCGGCCGCTGAGGAGAATGTTCGTGGACGCTGACTATATGCCGTTCAAGCCGAACCCGACGCGGCCGAGCTTTGTCCCGCCGCTGGGCGCGGTCGACGCGCATTGCCACGTCTTCGGTCCGGCCGGCGTCTTCCCTTACGCGCCGGAGCGCAAGTACACGCCCTGCGACGCGCCGAAGGAGAAGCTGTTCGCCTTACGCGATTTTCTTGGCTTCTCGCGCAACGTCATCGTCCAGGCGACCTGCCACGGCGCCGACAATCGCGCGCTCGTCGACGCGCTGAAGGCCGCAAACGGCCTCGCGCGCGGAATCGCCACGGTCAGGGCGACTGTCAGCGATGCGGAACTGAAGGCGCTCGACGAAGCCGGCGTGCGCGGCGTGCGCTTCAATTTCGTCAAACGGCTGGTCGACGCGACGCCGCGCGAGACCTATGTCTCGATCGCCGAACGCATCGCCAAGCTCGGCTGGCACATCGTCGTCTATTTCGAGGCGCACGAGCTCGCCGACCTCATCCCCTTCCTCAATTCGCTGCCGACGAAGATCGTCGTCGACCATATGGGCCGACCCGACTTCGCCAAGGGCGTCGATCATCCCGACTTCCGCCGCTTCGTCGATCTGATGGCCGCCAATCCGAGGATATGGAGCAAGGTCACCTGCCCGGAGCGGCTGTCGATCTCCGGCCCTCCCGCCTATGACGATTTCGTCCCGTTCGCCCGCGCTCTGGTCGAGTCCTTTCCCGACCGCGTGCTGTGGGGAACCGACTGGCCCCACCCCAACATGACGACCCACATGCCCGATGACGGCGATCTGACGAACATGATCCCGCGCATCGCCCCGACGCCCGACGAGCGGCAGGCGCTGCTGGTCGACAACCCGATGCGACTCTACTGGTCGCGATGAACGCCAATTCGGCGGGAGGACGTACGATGGCGACGCACGCACACGAACTGCATGAACTTCCCGACACCGTCATCTTCGACGGCCGCGAAGCGATGAAGGGCTACCCGCTCAACAAGATGTGCTACTCGTTCAACCGGGCCGACGCGCGCGAGGATTTCCGCCGCGACCCGGAAGCCTACATGACCCGGTTCGGCCTGACCGAGAAGCAGAAGGCCGCGGTGCGGGCGCGCAACGTCGCGCAGCTCATCGACGCCGGCGGCAACATCTATTATCTCGCCAAGCTCGCCGGCATCTTCGGCCTCGGCGTGCAGGATCTCGGCGCGCAACAGACCGGCATGACGGTCGAGGCCTTCAAGGACATGCTCAAGAAGCAGGGAGAATGACGCCATGGCTCGCATCATCGGAGGCCTGACCTCTTCGCATATTCCCGCCGTCGGCGCCGCCTACGCCAAGAAGCAGTTCGAGGATCCGTATTGGAAGCCGTTCTTCGAAGGCTATCCGCCGGTCCACAAATGGCTCGCCGAGCAGAAGCCTGACGTAGCGGTGGTCTTCTACAACGACCACGGCCTCAACTTCTTCCTCGACAAGATGCCGACCTTCGCCATCGGCGCGGCGTTCGAATACGAGAACCAGGACGAAGGCTGGGGCATCCCGGCGCTCGGCAAGTTCCGCGGCTATCCGGAACTCTCCTGGCGGATCATCGACGGCGTCGTCGCCGACGGTTTCGACGTCTGCTCATGCCAGGAGATGGCGGTCGACCACGGCTTCTCGGTGCCGGTGCAATTGTTCTGGGGCGACCAGACCAAGAACCCGATCAAGACCATCCCGATCTGCGTCAACACCGTGCAGCATCCGGTGCCGACGCCGATGCGCTGCTATCGTTTCGGCCAGGCGATCGGCCGCGCCATCGCCTCGTTCCCCGGCGCCGAGAAAGTCGTGATCCTCGGCACCGGCGGCATGTCGCATCAGCTCGACGGCAAGCGGGCGGGCTTCATCAACAAGAAGTTCGACCTCATGTGCATGGAGAAGATCGTCGACGATCCCGAAGAGCTGGCAAAGATCTCGACGGCCGACCTGATCCACGAAGCGGGCGCGCAGGGGCTGGAGTTCATTCTCTGGCTGGCGATGCGCGGCTGCCTGAACGGCAAGGTCAAGCGCCTGCACCAGAACTACCACATCCCGATTTCCAACACGGCGGCCGGCACGCTGCTGTTGGAGAACGCGGCCTAGGCGAGACCCTTCTCCCGCAAGCGGGAGAAGGTGGCGCGAAGCGCCGGATGAGGGCGCGTGCGGCGCGGGTTGTCCGCGTAGCGCGAGACTGTCGAGGCGGGAGAAGGCGGTTCTGGCGGCGCTCCCCTCATCCGTCGCCCCTGCGGGTCGACACCTTCTCCCGCGAGCGGGAGAAGGGCGCCGGCGCCTTACTGCTTGAACGTGTCGCAGGCGTCGACCTTTCCGCTCTGCAGGCCGACCGTCAACCATTTGACCCGCATCGCCGACGAGCCGTGGGTGAAACTGTCGGGCACGGCATAGCCGCGCGCCGCCGTCTGCAGCCGGTCGTCGCCGATCGCCCCTGCCGTCGCCACGGCCTTCTCGACGTCGCCGGGGTCGAGGAGCTTCCATTTCTGATTGGCGTTGGCGGCCCAGACGCCGGCGAGGCAGTCGGCCATCAGTTCGACCCTGACCGAGATCGCGTTTCGCGTCGTCTGGCTCGCGTTCTCCTTGGCCGCGTCGGTCTTGGCGAGGATTCCGAGCAGGTCCTGGACGTGGTGGCCGATCTCGTGGGCGATCACGTAGGCGTCGGCGAAATCGCCGCCGCCGCCGTATTTCGTCTCCATGTCGCGGAAGAACGACAGGTCGAGATAGACCTTCTTGTCGAGCGGACAGTAAAACGGCCCCATCGCCGCCTGGGCGCCGCCGCAGCCGGACTGGGTCGCGCCGTCATAGAGCACCAGCGTCGCCGGCTGGTAGCTGACGCCGGTCTGCGCCGGCAGGGCGTCCGCCCACACCGCCTCGGTCTCGCCGAGGACATGGCGAACGAACAGCTTCAGCTTGTCGTCGGCGCCGGGCGCGGCCGCCTGGCTCTGCGGCGCTTGCGCGCGCATGTCGGAGACGACTTCCGCGCCGCCGATCAGCATGCGCGGATCGATGCCGGTGAAGTAGCCGATGATAGTCAGGATCAGGATCGTTCCCAGGCCGAGGCCGCCCGTGCCGCCGAACCCGCCCAAGCCGCCGCCGCCGCCGCCGCGCCGATCCTCGACGTTGTCGGATAGGGGGGTGTTTTCCCATTCCATGACGCGCGCTCCCGGCCGTTTTCGCCCGCCCTCGCCGAACGCCCTCTAGCCGTTGGCGATCTGGCAGCTGACGCCGCTCACCTGCCTCGATATTGATCGTTTCTTCTTGCCGTCGACGGGGCTGATATAGTCGGTGCCGCCCGTCCGGTCGGTTCCTTGGAGAAATTCCCCTGTGCACGCGCTTGCGCCGGGCCCGACCGCAACTCTGATCTGTTGGGCGCCATGGTTGCCCCAGACGAGCGACGCGGCGAACCCGCGGTCTTGAAATTCGATCTTGACGATCTTGTAGACGCCGGACGCAGGGCCGGTCAGCAGCGATCCGTTGGCGTCGAATGTCTGCGCCGCCGAGAACGGGCGCCGGTCATTGATCGTGCGGTCGTAGCGCGTGGCGATTTGGCCGTCCGCGCCGAAGAGGAACCGCGCTTCGGTTTGCACCGTGTAGGGAGTCTCATCGCCAGAGGAAATATCCATTTCCCGGTCCGACTCCGACCAGCTGACGACGATGGTCTTGCCGACCAGCGCTTGGCGCACATCGGCGGCCGACGCCGGCGCGACGGCGAAGCAGGCGAACGCCGCGGCTAAAGTCAAGCGCTCCGACCAGCCCATCATGCAGGCGCCCCTTTTCGATGATGCGGCGACGGACGTTCGCCGCCGTTCGACCGCGCGAATGTGCGTGAATCATCGCCGGTCCGCAAGGTTGGCTGGAAGGCGAACGACCCGCATGCTTTCGAGTGCCGGCGCCGGACCGATCGGCGGCGAATCGGCCCCCTCCCGCGCCGCTCTGGTTACCGCTTTCTTAAGCGTTGGCGGTTTACGCTTGCGCCCGCATCGTCGAAGCGAGGCCCGCGCCGCCATGTCGCCCGTCTATTCGCTGGTCGTTCCGATCTACAACGAAGAGGCGGTCCTGCCGCTGCTGCTGCGCCGCCTCGACGCGTTGATGGACGCGCTCGACGCGCCGGCCGAGGCGATCCTGGTCGACGACGGCTCCGCCGACGCTTCGCCGATCGTGCTCGAAGCGAAGGCGCGCGGCGATTCGCGCTACCGCTTCATCCGCCTGTCGCGCAACTTCGGCCACCAGGTGGCGATCACCACCGGCATGGCGCGCGCCGCCGGCCGGGCGGTGATCGTCATGGACGCCGACCTGCAAGATCCGCCCGAGGTCGTGCTCGACATGGTCGCCAAATGGAAAGAGGGCGTCCAGGTCGTCTACGCCGAGCGGCTGACGCGCGAGGGCGAGAGCCGCTTCAAGCGCATGACCGCCGATCTGTTCTACCGCCTGCTCGGCGGCTTGAGCGAGGTCGACATTCCGCGCAACGTCGGCGACTTCCGCCTCGTCGACCGCCAGGCGCTCGACGCCTTTCTCGCCATGCCCGAGCGCGACCGCTTCGTGCGCGGCATGTTCGCCTGGATCGGCTTCCGCCAGGCGGTGGTGAAGTTCCATCGGCCGCCGCGCGCCGCCGGCGAGACCAAATACTCGCTCGCCAAAATGCTGCGGCTCGCCGCCAGCGGCGTCGTCTCGTTCTCCGACGCGCCGCTGCGCCTCGCTTTATGGGCGGGCCTGGCGATTTCGTCGCTGGCGATCCTCTATGGCCTGTGGGTCATCGCCATGTGGACGATGAACGCCGATTTCGCCCGCGGCTGGAGCTCGATCGCGGTGCTGGTGACCTTCCTCGGCGGCGCCAACATGCTGATGACCGGCGTGCTCGGCGTCTACGTCGGCCGCATCTATTCCGAGGTGAAGCGCCGCCCGCTCTATGTCGTCGAGCGCGAGGCGGGCTTCGCGGCGCCGGCGGCTGAGAGCGCCGGCCGCGGCGAAGCGGCGGCGCGGCGCGCCTGAAGGCGATGTCGGCCGCTCCCCCCGCCGCGCTTCCCCAGGCCCGCTGGCGCGCGCCAGCCAGCGGCCTGTCGGCGACGCTGGCGCCGATCGTCGTCATCGCCGTCGCTGCGATGCTGCTGCAATGGCGCTTCGGCCTGCTCGGCGACGTTTCGTGGCTGATCACCGTCGACGAGAAATGGCTCGACGGCGCGACCCCCTATCGCGACATCATCGAGATCAACCCGCCCGCGTCGCTGATGCTCTATGGACCGGCGGTGGCGCTGGCGCGCGTCCTCGGCGTCGCGCCCGAGTTCACCGTCGCCGCCTTCGGTTTCCTGTCGATCGCCGCCGGCCTCGGCCTCGCTGCGGCGATCCTCGCGCGCGCCGGCCTGATCGACCGCCTCGGCGCGCTCGGCGCGTCGGTCGCGCTCGTCGCCTTCGCCGTGCTGCCCGGCCAGTCGTTCGACGAGCGCGATCACCTGGCGGCGGTCTACGGCCTGCCGTTTCTCGCCGTCGCGGCGGCGCGGGCGGCGCGCGCACCCGTCGACCTGCGGCTCGCGCTTCTCGCCGGCCTCGGCGCCGGCCTGATGGGGGTCATCAAGCCGCCTTACGCGCTGGTCGCGCTCATCCTGCTGCCCTATCTCGTTCGCCGCGCCGGAATTGTCCCGCTGCTGAAAGCGGTCGAATATTACGTCGCGGCGGCGTTCGGCCTCGCCTATGTCGCGGCTGTCCCGCATGCGTTTCCTGACTACGTCGCCAACATCCTGCCGATCGGCCTCGACCTCTATGCGCCGATCCGCGAGCCGATCGCCTCTCTGCTCGCCGCGCCGGGGCCGCTCCTCGCCTTCGTCTTCGTCGTCTGCGCCTTGAGGCTCGCGCGCAACGATTCCGCTGAGCCGCTGGTCGCCATTCCCGCGCTCGCCGGCCTCGGCGCGCTCGCCGCCTATCTCGTCCAAGGCAAGGGTTGGCTCTACCAGGCCTATCCCGCGCTCGCCTTCTTCTCGCTCGCCGCCGGCGCGGCGCTCGCGCGCGCGCCCCAGCCAAGGTTGCGCGTGGCGCTCGGCGCGCTTGTTTTTCTCGCCGCGGGCCTGGGTCTCGTCGCGCTCGGCCGCTGGCCGCTGCCGCTCGCCTTTCTCGCCGCCGGGATTGGCGCGGCGCTCGCCTGGGGCCTCGAAGGGCGCAAGGGCGCCGCGCCGATCGCCGAAATGGGCGTCGCCGCCGCGCTCGGCGCCGCCTGCGGCCTGTTCGCCATGGACGGGATCGAGACGCCGGCGATCGCCCGCGCGCTCGCCTCGCTCGGGCCGCATCCGACGGTGGCGTCGCTCTCCGAGAGCCTCGCCTTCGGCCATCCGATGGTGCGCCGGATCGGCGGCGTCTGGGCGCAGAGCGTTCCCAGCCTGTGGATTACCGCCGCGGCCCGCCGACGCATCGACGAAAACCCTGGCGATCCGGCGCTCGCCGAACGCATGCGCGTCTATATCGACGCCGATCGCGACCGGCTGGTCGCCGACCTCGAGCGCAACCGCCCCGACGCGCTGCTGGTCGGACGGCTCGACACCCGATTCCACCAATGGGCGTGGAGCGACCCCGAGATCGCGGCGGCGCGGGCCGACTATCGCCTCTACGCTTCCGAGACCGATACCGGCTTTCCCGCCGAACTGTGGGTCCGCGCCGACCTCTTGGGGCTGCGCCCCACGCTCCCCGACCGGGAGGTTGGCAAGCCGTAACGCCATAGCCACATAGACGCTGGGCGTAAATCGTATAAATCTTGTCGAACGAGTCGGGATAGACGGCGCGCGCCCTGGCGCTGCGCCGACTGGAGGGCATAGCCAGTGTCGATGCTGACCAACAAGGGCAAATATGGATTGAAGGCGATGATCCACCTCGCCGGCAAGCCGCCCGGCGAACCGTCCCTGGTCGCCGACATCGCCGCCGCCAACGCCATTCCCAAGAAGTTCCTCGACGCGATCCTCGGCGAATTGCGCACCGCGCGTCTGGTCCATTCCAAGAAGGGCCGCGGCGGCGGCTACGCCTTGGCCAAGAGCCCGTCGGATATCATGGTCGGCGACATCGTCCGCGCGCTCGACGGTCCGCTGGCGCCGATCGCCTGCGCCAGCCGCAACTTCTACCGCCGCTGCGACGACTGCTCGAGCGAGAAGGCCTGCCACGTCAGGCTGATGATGCTCGAAGTGCGCGCCGCGATCGCCGACGTCCTCGACCACCGTTCGCTGTCGGCGATGCGCGACCTGACCGAGACGCACGGCGAACTGACTTACGAAATCTGAGCGTCGGCTTAGCGACGATCCACGCGTGGACAAGGCGCGGCGCCGGTCCCACGCTTGCGCCTGAAGCGCGAATTCGCCGTTGCGGAGCGCCGCTTATCGCCGTCCCGCTTACGCGATCGCGCCGCTGGAGCCACCATGCAGGCCGTCGCCTCGATCGGCAAGGTCGTCTCGGTCCGCGGCGCCGTCGTCGACGTCGCCTTCGACGGTCGTCTGCCGCCGATCGACGCCGGCGTGGTCGTCGAACCGCCGGGCCGCGAGTCGCTGACGCTCGAGGTGCACGGCCACCTCGATCCCAACACCGTTCGGGCGATCGCGCTGCAGGCGACGGCGGGACTGAACCGCGGGACGCCGGTTCGCACGACCGACGGGCCGCTGATGACGCCGGTCGGCGAGGCGGTGCTCGGACGCCTGCTCGACGTGACCGGAACCCCGCGCGACCTTGGCCCGCCGCTGCCCGCCGACGTCGAACGCCGACCGATCCACGCTCGCCCGCCGGCGCTTAAGGATGAGACCTCGGCGACGGCGATCTTCGAGACCGGGATCAAGATCGTCGATCTGCTCGCGTCGCTCGCGCAAGGCGGCAAGGCGGCGATGTTCGGCGGCGCCGGCGTCGGCAAGACGGTGCTGGCGATGGAGTTGGCGCGGGCGATGATCGAGAAGTACCGCGGCATCTCGATTTTCGCCGGGGTCGGCGAACGGTCGCGCGAGGGCCACGAACTGCTCGCCGACGTGCGTCGCTCCGGCGTGCTCGCGCGCGCGGCGCTGGTGTTCGGCCAGATGAACGAGCCGCCCGGCGCGCGCTGGCGCACGCCGATGACGGGGCTGACGATCGCGGAGTATTTCCGCGACGACAAGCGGCAGAACGTCCTGCTGCTGATCGACAACATCTTCCGCTTCGTCCGGGCCGGGGCCGAAGTCTCCAACCTGCTCGGCCGCCTGCCCTCGCGCGTCGGCTACCAGCCGACGCTCGCCACCGAAGTCGCGGCGCTGGAGGAGCGCATCGTCTCGGTCGCCGGGGCGGCGGTGACGGCGATCCAGGCCGTCTATGTGCCGGCCGACGATTTCACCGACCCGGCGGTCACTGCGATCTCGAGCCACATGGACAGCGTCATCATGCTGTCGCGCGGCCTCGCGCCGCAGGGCTTCTATCCCGCCGTCGATCCGCTCGCCTCGTCCTCGGCGCTGCTCGATCCGCAGGTCGTCGGCGACGCGCATTACCGCATTGCGGAGCGCGCGCGCGAAACGCTGGCGCGCTTCAAGGAGCTGCAGGACATCATCGCCTTGCTCGGCGTCGAGGAGCTCGGCGCCGCCGATCGCCTCGTCGTCAAGCGCGCGCGGCGGCTGCAGCGCTTTCTCACCCAGCCGTTCGCCGTCACCGAGGCGTTCACCGGCGCCGCGGGGCGCAGCGTGACGCGCGCGGCGACCATCGCCGGTTGCCAGGCGATCCTCGACGGCGAGGCCGACGACTGGGCGGAAAGTTCGCTCTACATGGTCGGCGACATCGACGAGGCGCGCGCCAAGGAGCGCGCGGCCGCGCCGGCGGAGCGCGCCGCATGAGACTGCGCATCGTCACGCCGCTCGAGATCGTCGTCGACGAGCAGGGGGTGACCTCGCTGCGCGCCGAGGACGCGAGCGGCGGTTTCGGCATCCTGCCGCGCCACGCCGACTTCCTCACCCGCCTGACGGTGTCGGTCGTAAGCTGGATCGGCGGCGACGGCGCCGAGCGCCATTGCGCGGTGCGCGGCGGCGTGCTGACCGTCAGCGGTGGGCGGGAGATCGCGGTCGCGACGCGCAAGGCGGTCCCTGGCGATGATCTGGCGACGCTCGATCAGACCGTGATCGAGCGCTTCCGCTCCGAGACCGACGAGGAGCGCCGCGCCCGTGCCGACAGCGCCCGGCTGCACCTGACCGCGATCCGCCAGATCATGCGCCGCCTGCGCCCCGAGGGGCGCGACGGCCCGACGGGGTGGTGATGAGCGCGCCCGGCCCCAATCCCGGCGAACGCGACCCGCTGGTCGCCAGCGCGCGCCGCAAGGACGAGCGCCGACGACGCTGGAAGCGCGAAGGCGAGCCGTCGACCGCGCGCCGCCTCGCCGAAATCGGCGTGCTCGGCTGGGTCATCGTCACGCCGATGCTGATCGGCGTCTTCGTCGGCCGCTGGCTCGATCGCACGTTCGCCTCCGGCATCTTCTGGACCGCGCCGCTGCTGATCGTCGGCCTCGCGGTCGGCGCGTGGTCGGCGTGGAAATGGATCAACGCCCAATGAACGCCGGCGCCGAGGTCCTCGAACTCGCAGGCTTCGCCGCCGCCGGCGCGGCGGTCGCCTGTCTCCACCTGCTGGCGCTTGCTTGCGCCGTGCGGCGTCTCGTCGCCGGCGGCGCGCGCGCGGCCGCGGCGCTGACCGCGCTGCGCCTGGCGCTGCTCACCGGCGCGCTGACCGCGGCGAGCCTCGTCGGCGCCCGCCCGATGCTCGCGCTCGCGCTCGGCCCGCTGCTGACCCGCGCCGCGCTGGTCAGGCGCATCGGAGGCGTTACGTGATCTCGCCGCTCGTCAGCCCGGTCCTGTTCCACGTCGGTCCGATCCCGATCAGCGAGCCGGTCGTCGTCACCCGGGGCATCATGGCGGCGCTGACGGTGGGCAGTCTGGCGCTGCGCCGCCGGCTGAAGCTCCTGCCGGCGTCGATCCAGGCGGCGTGCGAGCTGGTGGTCGAAGCGGTCGACTCGCAGATCCGCGACACGATGCGCGTCGATCCGGCGCCCTATCGCGCCTTCATCGGCACGCTGTTCGTCTTCATCTTCGTCGCCAACTGGTCGTCGCTCGTTCCCGGCGTGACGCCGCCGACGGCGCGGCTCGAAACCGACGCGGCGCTGGCGCTGATCGTCTTCGTCGCGGTGATCTGGTTCGGCGTGCGCGCCGGCGGCCTCGAGGGCTATCTCGCCACCTTCGCCACGCCGAGCCCGCTGATGATCCCGCTCAATTTCGTCGAGAGCCTGACGCGCACCTTCTCGCTGCTGATCCGCCTGTTCGGCAACGTCATGAGCGGCGTGTTCGTCATCGGCCTCATCCTGTCGCTCGCCGGCCTGGTCGCGCCGATCCCGTTGATGGCGCTCGACCTGCTCACCGGCGCCGTTCAGGCCTACATCTTCGCCGTGCTGGCGACGGTGTTCGTCGCCGGCGCGTCGCCGAAGCCGCTCCCGAATCGCCATCAGAAGAAAGGACGCCGCCATGAATTGGATCGCCGCCGTCAGCATCGCATCGGCCGCGCTCGCCGTCGCCTTCGGGGCGATCGGCCCAGCGCTCGGCGAAGGCCGCGCCGTCGCCGCGGCGATGGACGCGATCGCCCGCCAGCCCGAGGCGGCCAACACCATCTCGCGCACGCTGTTCGTCGGCCTGGCGATGATCGAGACGATGGCGATCTACTGCCTGGTGATCGCGCTGCTGCTGCTGTTCGCCAATCCGCTGCTGAAATGACCGCATGACCATCGACTGGTGGACGCTCGGCTTCCAGGCCGTCAACGTCGCGATCCTGATCTGGATTCTCGCGCGGTTCTTCTGGCGGCCGCTCGCCGCCATGATCGAACAGCGGCGCGAAGCGGCGGGCCGCATCCTCGCCGAGGCCGAGGCCAAGCGCGCCGAGGCCGTGGCGGCGGCGGCCGAAGCGGTCAAGGCGCGCGCCGGTTTCGCCGCCGAGCGCGAGGCGATCCTCGCCGCGGCGCGGACGGCCGCCGAAGCGGAGAGCGCGACGCGCCGCGCCGAAGCGGATCGCCGGGCGGGCGAAATCGAGGCGGCGGCGCGCACGGCGATGGCGGCCGAGCGCGAGGGCGCCGAGCGCGCTTTCGCCGAGCGGGCGGCGCGGCTCGCGCTCGAGATCGCCGGGCGGCTCGCCGGCCGGCTCGACGCGAGCGCGGTGCGCGCGGCCTTTCTCGACGGGCTGGTTGCGGCGATTCGCGCCCTGCCGGACGAGGAGCGCGGCGACGCCGCGTCCCGCGCAGATTTGCAAATCGTCAGCGCCGCGCCGCCGAAGCGCTCGGCCGCGCCGGCGAAGTCGGCTTCGCGGTCGATCCGAATCTGATCGCCGGCCTCGAGCTGCGTGGCGCGCATCTCCTCGTCGGCAACAATTGGCGCGCCGACCTCGACCGCTTGAAGAGGGAGATCGCCGATGTCGGATGATTTCGAACGTCTGGCGGAGGACTGGCTCGACGGCGCGCGCGCGCGGCTCGATCGCGCCGAGCTCGGCGCGAAGGTCGAGTCGATCGGGCGGGTCGAAGAGGTCGAGGACGGCGTCGCGTTGGTTTCCGGCCTGCCCGACGTCGGCCTCAACGAACTGGTGCGGTTCGACGGCGGACAGTTCGGCTTCGCCCAAACGCTCGAGCGCGACCGCGTTGGTTGCGTCCTGCTCGACGAAGGCGAGGCGGTCGAAGCGGGCGACGCCGTCCGTGGAACCGGCGACGTGGTGCGCGTCCCGGTCGTCGACGCGCTGTTCGCGCTGGGGCGCGGCCAACGCGAGCTGATCATCGGCGATCGGGCGATCGGCAAGACGACGCTCGCCGTCGACGCGATCATCGCCCAGAATACGTCGAGCGTGCGCCGGGCGATCGACGCGATCCTGGCGCACGGCGATCCGTCGCGCTGCATCTTCGTCGTCGCCGAGGCGGCGAGCCCGCCCGGCCTGCAATGGATCGCGCCCTTCGCCGGTTTCACGATGGCCGAATATTTCCGCGACCGCGGCCGCCACGCGCTGATCGTCGTCGACGACCTGAGTAAGCATGCCGCCACGCACCGCGAAATCGCGCTGCTGACGCGCCAGTCGCCAGGCCGCGAGGCCTATCCCGGCGACGTCTTCTATCTGCACGCGCGGATGCTCGAACGGGCGGCGAAACTGTCGGCCGCGCGCGGCGGCGGTTCGCTGACCGCGCTGCCGATCGCCGAAACTGACGCCGGCAACCTGACCGCCTATATCCCCACCAACCTGATCTCGATCGCCGACGGTCAGATCGTGCTCGACGCGCGGCTGTTCAACGAGGGCCGCAAGCCGGCGGTCGACGTCGGCCTCTCGGTCAGCCGTGTCGGCGGCAAGACCCGAGCGCCGGCGCTGCGGGCGCCGGCGGACGGCCGACGCTCCCTGATTACCGTTCGCCGCCCCTGCGCTGATGTGCCGCCTGGCGGCTCGCTTCGCGTTCGCGCACTTGACATAATTTGTGAGCCGGGCGAGCATTTTGACCAATTGGTCAAGAACTGTCGCAACGCAGCGCGCGGACCTCGCGCGTGGAGGGCCGGAATGGGAATCGTTTCCGAACCGCGGGGGATCGCCGACGTCAAGCCGGGCCGCCTCGACCGCGCCGCGCTCAGCGACAATTTCTCCGACCTCCACCCGCCGCTCGACGCCCATGAGGCGAAGGTCGAATCCGACCGCTGCTATTTCTGCTACGACGCGCCCTGTCAGCGCGCCTGTCCGACCTCGATCGACATTCCGCTCTTCATTCGCCAGGTCGCCGGCGGCAACCCGCTCGGCGCCGCCGAGACGATTCTCAACGCCAATATCATGGGCGGCATGTGCGCGCGCGTCTGCCCGACCGAGACCTTGTGCGAGGAAGCCTGCGTGCGCGAGGCGGCCGAGGGCAAGCCGGTGCGAATCGGCCTGTTGCAGCGCCACGCCGTCGACGCGCAGATGGCGACCGGCAAGACGCCGTTCAGCCGCGCCGCGCCGAGCGGCAAACGCGTCGCGATCGTCGGCGCCGGCCCCGCCGGGCTGGCTTGCGCCCACGCGCTCGCCGTCGCCGGCCACGAGGCGACGATCTTCGAGAAGCGCGAGAAGTCGGGCGGCCTCAACGAATACGGCGTCGCCGCCTACAAGACGCCCGACGACTTCGCCGCGCGCGAGGTCGCCTTCATCCTGTCGACCGGCGGCGTCACGGTGAAGCACGGCGTCGCGCTCGGCCGCGACGTGACGCTCGAGCAATTGCGCCGCGACTATGACGCGGTGTTCCTCGGCGTCGGCCTCGGTTCGACCAACAAGCTCGGATTGCCGGGCGAAACCCAGCTCGCCAACGTCATCGACGCGGTCGAGTATATCGCCGAGCTGCGTCAGGCGAAGGATC